>JBILPN010000612.1:0-2744 GCA_044373865.1 Luteolibacter sp.
GTAGCTGGAGCGCCAGAGGATGCTGCCGGGATGTGGATTTTTCGGCCGCATGAAATGATCGACCAATCCGTAGTCCCGGCGGAGCGCGTCGCGGTCATAATACCAATGCACAGGCATGGCCAAGGCATCGGCAGCCAGAGAGCCTTGATAGGCAGCGATTGCGGAATTCATGCCGATGCATAATGCCGGATCGGGCTCGCGCAAGCGGAGGAATTTCCGCAGGAGAGTGGGGCGCATAATGAGCGGGATCCGTGCAAATTGGTGCCGTGTGGGAGCAGGGAAAGTGCGGTGATCCAAGCGGTGGGGCGCTTCAGGGCAGCGGCATGCGATGCGCTAGAGCGCGGGGTGTATGAAATGGAAATTTGCGGATTCAGGGATGGCGGGGCAAGCGCTGATGCGGCGGAGGAGCTTCATGGCGGGCATCGGTGCGCTGGTCTGCGGAGTGGTGCCGTTGTTGGGCCATGCGGAAGGAGCCGCGGGGGGGAGGGTCGAGTTGAGCGGGATCTATCAAGTGGTTGCCAGCAATGATCCGTATTTCTCATTGATCAATCAGCAAGAGTGGTTTCTCGACTTCAGCGAGGGCATGAAAGCGGGGAAACTGAGTGGCAGCGTGGCCATTTCGCTGAGGAAGAATCCCCACGTCAAAGTGAGGATGATGGCGTGGCAGTATTTTTCTGAGCCGCGTCTTTTGGTGATTGGAAATTCCTATCATGAGGGTTCCAAGCGTGCCGTTGCGGGAGGGGCGTGGGCCGTGCGAGTTGCGAGCAAAGATCTCATCTGCGAGCGCGACGGCTTTCAGATGACCCTTCGGCGAGCGATTGCGCCGTGAGGTTGGGGGCTGGGGGCGAGAGAGGGCGGCAACGGATCCGAGATTTTGCGGATGCGCGTTGCCGCCGATGAGGATGCGGTTTTGTCGCTTAAGGATGATTGAGTTCCGAGCTTTGGTAAAAGCCGGTGCGGTCCTTGGTGGCGGCACGGATTTTGGCGACAGTGGCGGGTTCCACGGCGGAAGCCTTGTTGCCGAAGCTGTTGCGGACGTAAGTCAGGACCGATGCCACTTCCTCGTCGTTGAGCATGCCACCGAAGGGAGTCATGGGGACGAGTCCGTCGTATTTTTTGCCGTTCACCTCGAGGGGGCCCATGAGGCCGTGGAGAGTGAGTTTGATGAGGCGTTCCTCATTTTCCGTGACCCATGAGCTCATGGCGAGCGGAGGGAATGCGGGATCGAGTCCTTTGCCGTCAGGTTGGTGGCAGGTTGCGCAATGGGCATCCCGGAAGTAAACCTCGTGGCCCTTGAGGAAGCTGGCTTTTTCGGCATCGGTGAGGTGGGCGGGGACCGGTGGGGCCGGGTGCTCGTTCACCTCGACTTCAGCGACCTTGGCGAGGCGCGCAGTTGCCGTTTTGTTTGCGTTTTCGCTCCATGCGTCGAGTGGCAATTTTGCGGTGATTTCGGCAATTTTCTTACCGGCTGCGTTGTCGAGCCAAGAGGCCGCGATGGTTGCCTCCAGACGGACGCGACCTTCCGGATCAGAGGCGGCCTTGGTGAGGAGTTCCACGTGATCCGCGATGCGGTGCGTGTTGTAGCGGAGGACGCGGACGGCGGCGGCGCGGGCACGGAAGTCACTGGAGCTGAGGACGCGGCGGAGCAGAGTTTCATCCACGCGATTGAGGCCCCAAGTGGTCCAGAGAGCTTCGAGGAGGTGGTGTTCGTGCTTTGGATCCTTTTCGTCGAGTTTAGAAACCCAAGTGGCGAGTGCGGGGAGCACCTCCGAGACGGGGAGGCCGCGGAGCTCGCGGCGGCTGCGGTTGCGTGTGCGATTTTCGTCGAGTTTCAGGTTTTCCAGCAATTGAGTGATGGAAGCGCCGGCGACGGGTGCAGGTTTCACGAGCGGGCGTGCTGGGTAGGTGATGCGGTAGATGCGGCCGTGGACGTGGTCGCGCAGGGGGTCACGTGCATTGTGTTGCATGTGTCCGATGAGGACGTTGTGCCAGTCGATGACAAAGAGTGAGCCATCGGGAGCGAACTCGAGATCGACAGGGCGGAAATTTCCATCTGATGACTTCAGGAGGTCTTGGCGGAAAGCGGTTTTGTAGCCGGTGCCCTCGTCAGCGATCGAGTGCTGTTTGATGCCGAGGAAGCCGATGTTGTTGCAGAGGAGGATGTCGCCTTGGACCTCATCGGGGAAATGAGGAGAGGAGATGATTTCAAGGCCAGAGGTTGGGCGGACGCTGTGGCCATTTGGGATGAGATCGGGTGAGTTGGGAGTTTTGCTGCCGTAGGTTGGTTTCACGGAACCTGGGAGCATCCAGTTGAGTTGTGGGCCGGAGGTGTAGAGGAAAAAGTCTTGGCCCCAATCATCGAAGGCGATTCCCCAAGGGTTGGGGATGCTGAGTTGAGCGGTGCGTTCGAGATGGTTGCGTTGAGGGCTGTAGCGGTAGAAACCGCCATCCACCCCGCGGACAGGGCCGTAGGAAGTCTCGACGTTGGAGTGGAGGAAGATGCCCTCACCCATGAGGATCGCGCCGGAAGGGTCTGCGGCAAAGGCGCTGATTGCGTGGTGAGTGTCGTGCGTGTCGAAGCCAGTGAGGACGATTTCGCGCGAGTCCGCGCGGCTGTCGCCGTTGGTGTCGCGGAGGAGCATCAGGTGAGGTTCTTGAGAGACATAGACGCCCTCGGGTGCGAATTCGATGCCGATGGGGAGGTGGAGTTTATCAGCGAAGACCGTTTCCTTATCGGCGCGGCC
>JBILPN010000078.1:0-9650 GCA_044373865.1 Luteolibacter sp.
CACCTTCCGGACTTGCGGCCGAGGCCTTGGTTGGCATTCTCCGCAAATTGCCACCGCGGCTTTATTCCATTGCCTCCAGCCCGCTTGCGCACCCGGACGAAGTTCACCTCACCGTCGCGGCAGTGCGTTACCAGGCTCACGGTCGCGAGCGCAAGGGCGTGTGCTCGACCTACCTTGCCGACTTGGTGAAATCTGGTGATGAGGTGCAAATTTTCGTGCAGCCCAACAAGAATTTCCGCCTGCCAGCCGACGCGGCCACGCCCGTGATCATGGTCGGGCCGGGGACCGGGGTTGCGCCTTTCCGCGCTTTTGTCGAACATCGCGCGGCGCTGGGTGGCTCCGGGAAAAACTGGCTTTTCTTTGGAGATCAACACTACACCTACGACTTCCTCTACCAACTTGAGTGGCAGGACCACCTCAAGAACGGCACGCTCACCCGCTTGGACGTCGCATTTTCCCGGGACCAACCGGAGAAAGTCTATGTGCAAGACCGGATGCTTGCGCAGGCAAAAGAGCTATATGCTTGGCTTGAAGAAGGTGCGCATTTCTATGTTTGCGGCGATGCCAACCGCATGGCGCATGACGTGCATGAAGCGCTCATCTCCATTGTTGAAAATCAGGCGGGCATCAACCGCGAAGCTGCCGAGGCCTATGTCGAGGCACTCAAAAAATCAAAACGCTATCAGCGCGACGTTTATTAAGTTCATCCACCACCCATCTCCATCCTCATGAGTGATCAGAAACTCTCCGCCAACGAAGGCATCAAGACTCGCAGCAACTACCTCCGCGGCACCATCGCCGAGGGCTTGGCTGATCTTTCCACCGGCTCGATGGTCGAGGACGATCAGCAATTGCTGAAATTCCACGGCACCTATCAGCAAGACGACCGCGACATCCGTGCAGGGCGTCGCAAGCACAAGTTGGAAAAAGCCTATTCCTTCATGATTCGCATCCGCGTTCCTGGGGGAGTTGCCACGGCTCAGCAATGGTTGGAGACCGACCGCCTAGCCACGCAGTTTGCCAACGGCACGATCAAGTTGACCACGCGGCAAGCCTTCCAATTTCACGGCATCATCAAGAGCAATCTCAAGCGCACCATCGCGGAGATCAATCAAGCCGCCATGGACACCATCGCCGCTTGTGGTGACGTGAATCGGAATGTGATGTGCAATCCGAATCCCTATCTATCCAAAATCCATGCGCAGGCCTTGAAGGCGGCGGAAGACATCTCAGCGCATCTCACGCCGCAAACGCGGGCCTATCATGAGATCTGGCTGGATGGTGAGAAGCTCGCGACGAGTGAAGAGGAAGTGGAGCCGATTTATGGTAAAACCTATTTGCCACGGAAGTTCAAGATCACCATCGCCATTCCACCGTCCAACGATGTGGATATCTATGCAAACTGCCTTTCGTTCATTGCGATCGTTGAGGGAGGAGAGTTGCGGGGTTACAATGTTGCCGTGGGAGGTGGGATGGGTTCCACGCATGGCAACGACGCGACCTACCCACGGATTGCGGACGTGATTGGTTTTTGCACCCCTGAGCAAGTGGTGGACGTCGCCGAGAAAGTTGTTTTGGTGCAGCGTGACTTTGGAGACCGCACCGACCGCAAGCACTCGCGCTTCAAATACACGGTGGATGATCGCGGGCCGGACTGGATTTTAGCCAAGCTAAACGAGTATTTGGGCTACGATTTGGAGCCGGTTCGCGAGTTCAAGTTTGAGGACAATGGCGACCGTTATGGTTGGGTTGAGGATGCGAATGGAAATTCCCATTTGACCCTGTTCATTTCCGGCGGGCGAGTTTTGGACACGCCGAGCTATCCGCTGCGCACGGGTTTGCGTGAGATTGCGAAAATTCACGAAGGCGACTTCCGTCTAACTGCTAACCAAAATCTGATCATTGCCAACGTCGCCCCGGCCAAGCGCGCCGAGATTGAGCGATTGCTTGTGCAATACGGCATTCAGGACAGCCACTTGCAAAGTGCGCTGCGCCTCAACTCCCTAGCTTGTGTATCCCTGCCAACTTGTGGCTTGGCGCTTGCGGAGGCCGAGCGCTTCCTGCCGACCTTGATCACGCGGCTTGAAGAGTCGTTAGAGGAATGTGGATTGCGCCATGACGCCATCACCATTCGGATGACGGGTTGCCCGAATGGCTGCGCGCGTCCGTTCATTTCTGAGATTGGCTTCGTGGGTCGTGGTCCGGGACGCTACAACGTCTATCTGGGCGGCGGTTTTGCCGGGCAACGCCTGTCGAAGCTCTATCGGGAAAATTTTGCGGAGGAGGACATCCAAGGTCTATTGGCACCGATTTTCGCCGCCTACGCCAAGGAGCGGACGGAGGGTGAGCGCTTCGGTGACTTCTGCATCCGTCAAGGATACGTTGCGGCGACAGTGCAAGGCACCGACTTTCACTTGAATATCAAAGCGGATGCCGTGGCCTCGGTCTAACCTATCGTAGCGAACATCAATTGGATTTCAGTTCATGGAAGCACTCGATATTTCACCACCGGCTCTGAGGTCTGAGGGGCTGGATGCGGCCGCATTGTCCGCCACCTTGGCACCGCTGCGGGCTGGGGAGCGCTTGCGTGCCTTGTATGCGCAGCATGGTGAGCGCGTGGTGGCCTCCACCAGTTTTGGGCTGCAAGCGGCGGTGATGTTGCATTTGATTCACGAGCATGCACCGAAGATTCCGGTGGTATTCATCGATACCGGGTTTCTGTTTCCTGAGACCTATCAGTATGCTCAATTGCTCGCGTCCAAGCTTGATCTAGATTTGCGGATCTATCAGCCAAAGTTTTCGGCTGCGCGCATTCAGGCGCTGTGGGGGAATCTTTGGGAACAGGGGCAGGAAGGAGCCGAGCGCTATGGCTTGATCACCAAGGTTGAGCCGATGAACCGTGCGCTGCAAGAGACTGGCGGAGAAGTTTGGTTGAGTGGCCTGCGGCGTTCCCAGTCGCGGAGTCGGGTGGACCGCCCGTTTGTTGAGCAGCAGAAAAAGACGCTCAAGGCCTATCCGATTCTTGATTGGGCGGATGCGCAGGTGGATTTGTATTTTCATCAGAACGACTTGCCGCGTCATCCCTTGGGGGATCAGGGCTATGTGACGATGGGCGACTGGCACAGCACGCGTCCCTTGGTGGGCGATGATGTTGCGTCCACGCGTTTCAACGGCGAGAAATTCGAGTGTGGCTTGCATTTGGATTCCGGCGCGCCAGATTTTCAGATTTGAATCCGCTTTGATTGTCGAACCGAAGTTTTTACCTACCTCAAAACCAACAAATCCCATGAATATTGCTGAAAACATGGTTGCCACTGTCGGCAACACACCCTTGATCCGTTTGAACCATGTCACCGCTGGTTTGGAGGCGGAAATTTGCGTGAAAGCGGAGTTTTTCAATCCACTGTTCAGTGTGAAAGACCGGATTGGCAAGGCGATGATCGAGGCGGCGGAGCGCGATGGATCGCTCAAGCCAGGCGGCCTCATCATCGAGCCCACCTCAGGCAATACGGGCATTGCGCTCGCCTTCATTGCGCGTTCGAAGGGGTATCGGTGCATTTTGACGATGCCAGAAAGCATGTCAGTTGAGCGCCGGGTTTTGCTGCGTTTGCTCGGTGCTGAAATCGTTCTAACGCCTCGTGCGCGTGGGATGAATGGAGCGATTGCGATGGCGAAGAAGTTGCTGGCTGAGCATGGCGAAGGCTCGTTTGGTCCGGGTCAATTTGACAATCCAGCCAATCCGCAGGTGCATCGTGAGACGACTGCGGAGGAGATTTGGCGGGATACGGATGGCGAGGTGGATGTTTTTGTTTCCGGAGTCGGCACAGGTGGTACGCTCACCGGAGTTTCCTCGGTGTTGAAGTCGCGGCGCGACGTCAAAGTGTTTGCAGTTGAGCCAGCAGCGAGTCCGGTCATTTCCGGTGGTCAGCCAGGCCCGCACATGATCCAGGGCATCGGTGCCGGATTCATCCCGAAAAATTTGGATGTGAGTTTGATTGATGAAGTTTTGCTGGTTTCCAACGAGGACGCGATCGCGACCGCTCAAGCTTTGGCGCAGCAGGAAGGACTGCCAGCGGGAATTTCCACGGGGGCCAATGTCTGGGCGGCGATGCAGGTGGCCAAGCGGCCGGAATTCAAGGGCAAGCGGATTGTGACGATCGGTTGCTCATCGACCGAGCGTTATCTATCGACAGCCTTGGCTGAGAAGGTGCGCGAAGAAGTGACGAGCCTTCCTGTGCACGAGATTTGAGTTTGGCGCGCCGGCACTTTTGAATGGGTTTCGGCGTTGATTTTAGAACCTAAAAAACGGCAGGGATTGCTCCCTGCCGTTTTTTTGATTTCAAGGAGGCAGGATTTCTCAGCCGATGACCTCTGGCCAGTCGGTGTGGAACATTTCGCCACGTGGCTTGTCGGTGCGCTCGTAGGTGTGCGCGCCGAAGAAGTCGCGTTGGGCTTGGAGCAGATTGGCAGGCAAGACGGCGCTGCGATAGCTGTCGTAGTAGCCGAGCGAAGCGCTGAAGGCGGGGACCGGGATGCCGGCAAGGCTTGCAAGGGCGATGACTTCGCGCCAATTCTGTTGGAACTCGTTGAGGAGATCGGTGAAGAAGCGGGCGAGCATCAGATTGCTCAATTTCGCATCCGTGCGGTAAGCGTCGGTGATGTCATTGAGGAAGCGTGCGCGGATGATGCAACCGCCACGCCAGATGGCAGCGATTTTCGCGAGATCCAAGTCCCAGCCTTTTTCCGCGCCCATGGCGGAGATGAGGTCGAGGCCTTGAGCGTAGGAAATGATTTTCGAGGCGAAGAGCGCGTCATGAACTTTTTTGACGAGCGCTTGTTTTTCCATGCTGATTTCCGGGGTCGGGCCATGGAGGAACTCGCTGGCGGCGACGCGTTTGTCCTTCATCGAGGACAGGATGCGCGCTTCCACGGCGGCGTTGATGGTCGAGATGACGACGCCATTTTCCACGGCGTTCATGATCGTCCACTTGCCAGTGCCCTTTTGGCCGGCGGTGTCGAGGATGAGATCGACGAGAGCCGCGCCGGTTTCCGGGTCCTTTTGTTTGAAGATTTCAGCGGTGATTTGAATCAGGTAGCTTTCCAAATCGCCGTTATTCCAGTCGGTGAAGACCTTGCCAAGTTCATCAGGGGTGAAGCCAGCGGCTTTGAAAATGTTGTAAGCCTCGCAGATCAGCTGCATGTCACCGTATTCGATGCCATTGTGGATCATTTTCACATAGTGACCGGCACCGCCGGGGCCGATGTGGGTGACGCAGGGTTCGCCATCAACCTTGGCGGAGATCGACTCGAAGATGGGTTTCATGACATCCCAGGTGGAAGCAGGGCCGCCGGGCATGATGGATGGGCCTTTGCGCGCGCCTTCTTCACCGCCAGAAACTCCGGCACCGATGAAGCGGAACCCGAGATCGCCGAGCCATTTGTCACGGCGCTCGGTGTCGGTGTAGAGAGAATTTCCGCCATCGATGATGATGTCGCCCTTGTCGAGGAGTGGGATGAGCGATTCGATGACCGCATCGACAGGTCCGCCAGCCTTGACCATGATCATGACCTTGCGAGGAGAAGCGAGAGATTGGACGAAGTCCTCAAGCGACTTGGCGCCGACGAGTTTCTTGTCGGGATGGGCCGCGACGAATTCGTCAGTGACGGCGGTGGTGCGGTTGTAAACCGAGACTTGGAAGCCACGGGATTCAACGTTGAGAACGAGATTCTGGCCCATGACGGCCAGACCAATGAGTCCGAAATCGCTATTGCTCATAATATAAATGCCACGGAGAGGGCGGGCAGGATGTAGGTGGAATTGTGAATTGGTGCAACCCCTTGTTGCCAATCGGGCATGCATTTCACACATTCCGGGAGTGAACTTACCGAATGCGATTACGTTTTCGCGACTTTTGATGACCGCCGCCTTCGTTTTGGCGGTGTCCCAGGGCTCGTTGTTTGGCTATGGAGTGGGCTTGGCGCTGTTTATATTAGCGGCGCTGAGTGACTGGTTGGACGGTTGGTTGGCGCGGCGGATGGGTTTGGTGACTCCGTTGGGGAAATTGATGGACCCCTTGGCGGACAAAATTTTGGTAAGTGCGGCATTTGTTTTTTTCACCGAGCAGGATCTTTGCCCATTGTGGGTGACGGCGCTGATCATTGGGCGCGAGTTTTTGGTGACTGGCTTGCGGCAAATCGCGATTGAAGCCGGGCAGGTATTGGCGGCGGATCGTTTGGGGAAATGGAAGACGACTTTTCAGTTGGCCTACCTGATTTGTGGTTTGGTGTGGTTGACCGGTTCCCACGCTGAGGCACCGGGAGTGGTGCTTGCTTGGTTGGGACACCTGGCTCGTCCGGTGGCGGAGGGCGGCTGGCTGCAAGTCGGGTTTTTGTGGATCGCCGTTGGTTTGACGGTGATTTCCGGGGGGAATTACGTTTGGAGTGCGCGGCGCATGTTGGGCGTGAAGTAGCCGCGCAAAGGGCGCGGGCTTGCGACATCAAGGTTTTTTCCGCAGGCGCAGGGCGTTGGCGATCACCGAGACCGATGATAGCGACATCGCGGCAGCAGCGATCATCGGGCTGAGCAAGCTTCCGGTGAGCGGGTAAAGCACACCTGCGGCGATCGGGATGCCGGCGGCGTTGTAAATGAAGGCAAAAAACAAATTTTGGCGGATATTGCGCATCATTTCCGTGCTCAGTTGGATGGCTTTTGAGATTCCCGAGAGATCGCCTTGAATGAGGGTGAGGTGTGCGCTCTCGATGGCGATGTCCGTGCCAGTGCCCATCGCGATGCCGATGTGTGCTGCGGCGAGGGCGGGGGCATCGTTGATGCCGTCTCCCGCCATGGCGACGCGATGGCCCTGATTTTTAAGGGTTTCAATGAGTTTGATTTTGTCCTCCGGGCTGAGACCCGCGTGGATTTCGTCGATTCCAAGGCTGCGCCCGATCGCAGCTGCGGTCGATTTGTTGTCGCCCGTTGCCATGATGATGCGGATGCCGAGGCGGTGGAGAGCGGCGACGGCAGCGTGGCTGCGTTGCTTGATGGGATCTGCGATGGCAAAGAGCGCCACGGCATGGGGTCCGCAGGCGATCCAGACCAGAGATTTGGCAGAGGCCCGCTCGCTTTGGGCGGCGGTTGCGAGCGTTTCAGGGATGGAAATTCCGAGTTTGGCAAGGAACTCCGCGTTGCCAGCGAGCCAAGTTTTTCCGTGGATGATTCCGGAGACGCCGCTTCCGCTGGTGGCGTGGAATTCCTCGACGCGCAGAGTTTGAGCGCTTGGGATCTTGCAAAACGTGCGGATGGATTTCGCGAGCGGGTGCTCGCTGTGCATTTCCAGCGAGGCGGCGGCGGCGAGGACTTCCGCTTCGCGCGCGGGTTCGGCAAGGATGAAGTCGGTCACCTCCGGTTTTCCGGCGGTCAGGGTGCCGGTTTTATCGACCACCAGCGTGTCGATTTTTTCAAGGCTCTCAATGGCCTCTGCGTTTTTGACGAGGATGCCTTCTTGTGCGGCGCGGCCGATGCCGACCATGATGGAGACCGGAGTTGCGAGGCCGAGGGCGCAGGGGCAGGCGATGATGAGCACCGAAACCGCGTTGATTAAAGCGAGCGCCATTGCGGGGGCTGGTCCCCAAATTGCCCATGTCAGGAAGGTGAGCGCAGCGGCTGCAAGCACGGCTGGCACGAAATATCCGGCAACTTGGTCGGCTGTTTTCTGGATGGGAGCGCGGCTGCGTTGGGCATGGGCGACGAGTTCCACCATGCGGGCGAGCAGCGTGTTTGTGCCGGTTTTCGTCACTTTCATGGTGAACGAGCCGCTTTGATTGAGCGTCGCGCCCACGACGGCCTCGCCGGGTCCGCGTTTTGCGGGGAGCGACTCGCCGGTGATCATCGACTCATCCAAGTGGCTTGAGCCATCGAGGATCGTGCCATCGGCGGGCACCTTTTCGCCCGGGCGGACGCGCAGGAGGTCGCCGACGACGAGTTGCGCGGCCGGCACCATTTCCTCGCGGCCGTCCGGATAGAGGCGTGTGGCGGTTTGGGGCGCGAGTTGCAGCAAGGATTTGATGGCCTCGCCGGTGCGACCGCGTGCCTTTGCTTCGAGCAGTTGCCCAAGCCAAACCAGAGTGGTGATGACTGCGGCGGCCTCGAAGTAGAGCGCCACTTGCCCATGGTGGCGGAAGCTTTCCGGGAAAAAGTGCGGGAAGAAGACGGCGACCGTGCTGTAGGTGTATGCCGCGCCGATGCCGATGGCAATGAGCGTGAACATGTTGAAATTCCGTCCACGGAGCGAGCGCCAGCCTTTCGTGAAAAAGGGTGCGCCGAGCCACAGAACCACCGGGCTTGTCAGTGCGAACTCGATCCATTGCAACGAGTTGTGTGAGAACGCTTGGGCTAATGAGAGGGCTGGAATCATCGGCGACATCGCGATGACAAACACGGGAAGCGTCAGCGCGAGACTCAGCCAGAACGTCTTGGAGAGCTCGCGGATTTCTTGTTCGAGGTGTGCGTCATTCTCCGCGCTGACTTGGTTCGACTCAAGAGGCATGCCGCATTTCGGGCAATCTCCGGGCGTGTCCGAGATGACCTCCGGGTGCATCGGGCAGGTGAATTGGCCGGGTTTGGCCAGCGAGGGCGTGTCCGAGCGGACCGCATGGCCACCGCAGCAGCAGGGTTTCGGCGGGGGTGGAGGATTGCAGGGTTCCATGAGGATTTCCGGGTTCGGGTTACGGGATGGATAGGAGGGCGTGCGGCGCGGGTCAAAAGGAATTCCTGAAGGTGCGGACTCGCGCTTGCTTGGTCATGCGCCGGTCGCTAGGCTTTGGGCACGGCGCGTCCACGTTGCCGTTTTTTTGAAATTTGAAGTCCAATTTATGCAATACATCCTCACCATCAGCCTGGTTTTGTTTCTGATCGCCTGGTCGATTTTTGGCGTTTGGCTGGTGATTAAATACGGCATGCTTTTTGGTCCGCATCCGGATGATCCGGCAGAGACGGCGGGGGCGCGCTCGTTTGGCGTGGCGCACGTGGCGGCGGTCTGGGTGGGGGTGTTCGCCTTGGCGACGTATTTTTTGTTTCGTTAGTGGAGTTGCTTGAGAAACTCAATCGCGCGGGATTCCGGCCATGAGTCCGGGGCGGCGCGGGCGCTGGGAAACCCGACGTGGCCGCCTGTGTTGGGTGCTTCAAAGTGGAAGTGGCGGCTGAGCCGAGCTTCTTCAAACGGGTAGCAGGCGGGACCGAGAAATGGATCGTTTGCGGCGTTGACGAGCAGGCATGGGATTTGGATTTTGCTGAGAAACTGGCGGCAGCTGTTGCGTTGCCAGTAGTCTTCGGCATTCTGGAAACCATGGATCGGCGCGGTGAAACGCTCATCAAACTCCGCGAAGCTCCGCATTTGGTCGAGGCCGCGCAGGTCCAGTTGACCGGGGAACATGCGATCTTTGACACGGACTTTCGCGCGCATTTTTTTGAGGAAACGCTCCATGTAAATCCAGTTTGATGGCCGGGCCAGCTGTCGCGATGAACAGGCGAGATCGCAAGGAACTGAAAAGGCAACGGCGCGGTGGAGCCTTGGCGGCAGAGTTGCCGGGGCCTCGCCGAGATACTTGAGTGTTAAGTTGCCGCCGAGGCTGAAGCCGATCAGATCCACGGT
>JBILPN010000079.1:0-9646 GCA_044373865.1 Luteolibacter sp.
AAAACTATAATAAGATATTCCTAAGTTTGACTCGAAAAATGCGAAAGGAGGGATCTTCGCCGGAAGTCTTGAAGCAAGCTCTTTCGGATCAGTTTGGAGAATCGAGCGCTTGGCCTACAGATGAGCAGTTTGAGTCCGACTGGATGACCGCACACGTCTATCAACGGCTCAATAATCCGAAGCTGATTCACATCCTACGCCGTCTGAGTAATCACTACCTTAATAGCAAACACGAGAAGCTTACTATTGATCATGAAGTGACAGTGGAGCATCTTCTTCCCCAAGGATGGATTACCCATTGGCCGCTGCCGTCGGGTGCGACAGGCTTGTCGGGCTATGCTCTGCACGCTGAGAATGCCCCGCGGGAGGTCGTGACAGCCACCGGGACGCGAAACGCGGCACTTCAGACTTTTGGAAATTTGACGATATTGACGCAGTCACTGAATTCGACCGTTCGCAATTCAAATTGGGCCACTAAGAAGCCAGAGATCATGAAGTCGTCGCTCCTTTCACTTAATCAAATGCTTCACGAATACGAGACTTGGAGTGAAGAGTCGATTATCAAACGAGGGAAGGAGCTTCTTGGTATCGCGAAGACTATCTGGCCTGGACCGAACAGGAATAAGACTATCGACGCCCTACTCTAAGACAAAAGAGCACCAAAAGGTGGCATTACCCTCGGATTTATATTGGGCCTGAATGACGCTCGGTTTGGTGATGTAAGAGTAGTCTGGCACCAAGCTACGCAACGGCGCAGACCATGCCCGTCATCGCTCCCAGCCTCTCCGTAAACTCATTCCTCCCCGAAGCCGTGATCATCAGCCGTTCCTTCGCTCGCGTCATCCCCACATAGAGGAGTTTCATGTTCTGGGCGGCCTGGGTTTCCGAGGTTTCGATCTGGCCGAGGCCGATGAAGGAGAAACGCAAGACTTGAAGACACAAGACGCAAGACTGTAGAGCTCGCGCGAAGAGGGAGAGATTGAAGATTGATGAGTGAGGATTTTGGATTTTTGATTTGGGAGACTAAGAAACGCAGTTTGCAGAAAAGGGCCCGCACGTTTGAACATCGACAATGCCACGGTCCCGATTTAAGTTCCGCCACCAAATCCATGGGAATTGATTACGTTGAGCGCAGTTTCGAGCTACGGGGACCGTCCGGTCTCGGTGGCTCACCGCGCCCTGATTTGATCGGTGGCGTGCTTTCGGGATTGCAGGAAACGCTGATCGATTCGGTGCGGATGGGGTTTCTTCACTCCAGCCGGACACGCGGGCGGATTCCCCAAATGCTGAAGGATGCGGCTGACGTGCGCTTTATCGGCATGCAAGGTCAGGGCGACGAGGTAACGACGCTGCGCTTTCGGGTTCCGAGGTTCGGCGATGTGGCGGCGGAGCTTTTCGAGCAACGCCAACTCTGGGACGATGGTCCGAAACCAGAAGAGACGGCGTTCGATCTCCTCGCGCAGTCTTTGCGGGATGTCCGCCGGAAGACTGTGGATAGCAGCCGCTTTGATTATGCCCTGCTCAACCGCTTCGTCGGATACAGGGCTCCATTGCGGCGGGGCTTGGAATCGATTGTGATGGACGGTGGCGAGTCCATGGACGCCCGGATCGATGGGGTTTTGACAGACGCTGCGGAAAGCCTGAGAAAACAAACGCCGCCATCGCGGCGGGTGCGGCTGTGCGGTAAGCTGGACATGCTCGGCGTCAGCCGGAAAGTGATGGGACTTTATCTTGAGGATGGCACTCTGGTAACCGCCCTGTGGAATGCGGAGGATTTCACAACCGGGCTGGCTGGCTACCTGGACAAGGATGTGGTCATCGAAGGGCTCGCGGTTTTCCGTCCTTCCGGCAAGCTCCTGAGGATCGATGCGGATGCGATCAACCCGGCGGGAGTTCAGGATTCTTTCTTCTCGCGCCTGCCCTTGGCTGGCGCGGTGTTGGATCACGGCTTGGCGGTTCGCGTCAGGCCCGGACAATCGGCTTATTCAAGTCTGTTGGGAATGATCCCGGGAGATGAGACTGACGAGGAATTCATTCTGGCACTTGAGGAAATGGGCTGATGACTGGCGGCGGATACTATCTTCTGGATACCAATGTGCTTTTGCTATGGCTGCGAGGGGCCAAGGTTTGCGAAACGATCGACGGGCAGTTCCATCTGACAGAATCCGGTTTCCGCCCGTTGATTTGTGAAGTCACTCTGGGGGAAATCGAAGCATTTGCGATGAGCAGCAAGTGGGGAGAGCCGCGAAAAGCAAAACTCGCGGAAATTCGAACCAAGTTGGTCGTCGTGGATCTCACCGACGACCGTATCATTCGTGCTTATGCCGAACTCAGCACCTTGGCCAAGGAGCAAAGCCTGGCCATTTTCCACGACAAGAACGACTTGTGGATCGCCGCTGCCACCCGGGTGAGCGGCGCAACCGTGCTGACTACCGATGCCAAGGCATTCAAGCCGCTTCGCGATGGAAAACATCTCGATGCTGTGGTGCTGGATCCGCACACCGGTTGGCAAGTTCCCTAATATTTCCCCTGAATAACGACTCATCCTCCGCTATCGCCTCAAAATTCTCGAACTACGCCCATGTCCTTGAGGACGAGGGGGGCTCAAGCAACGGCGAAGATCCCTCCGGACATGGCTGACAGTTTCGCGGTAAACTCATTTTTTGCGGAAGCCGTGATCAGCAGCCGCTCCTTGGCCCGGGTCATGTCGACGTAGAGGAGTTTCATGTTCTGGGCGGCCTGGGTTTCCGAGATTTCGATTTGGCCGAGGCCGATGATGATCACGGAGCGGAACTCAAGGCCCTTGCTGCTTTGCACGGAGAGGATATTGACCTGGGGTTTCCGGGGATCGTAGGCCCGCTTGCCGGTTCGAGTGGCCATGAGCAGATGGGAGTGCGCCTCCGCTCCAACCATGCTTCGAATCATTTATTGTGGAATTTCCGCTAAAAAGTTGACAAGACTTCAAGAATTGGCAGATTTCGCCCATGCTACTGCAATTTTCTGTTTCCAATTTCCGTGCACTCCGGGGTTTGCAGACGCTGAATCTGGCCGCGAGCAACCACGATAAATCGCTGCCGGAGAACACGCTGAGCCCGGAGCTTCCCGGTCTGAAAGGGAAGCGCTGGCTCAAAGGTGTCGCGCTTTACGGAGCCAACGCCAGCGGCAAAAGCACGGTCATCGAGGCCATGGAAGCGCTCTCCGACTGGGTGGGACAATCCGCCAAAACCACCGATCCCGAGGAGCCAATCTCATTCATCGACCCTTTTGCGCTGGATATGGTGTCCTCAGAAGAGCCCACCGCCTTTGCCATCGTCTTTGCCGTGGGCAAAGTCCGATTCGAATACCGTGTCGCCGCAACGAAGGCACTGGTGGTCCACGAATCCCTGCGGGCATGGCCGTCGAGCAGGGAGCAGATCTGGTTTGAGCGGGATTGGAACCCGGAGAGCCGATCCCATGATTTCTCCCCAGACAACCCGGTCGGGCTGCCGAGGAACCGGGACATCGAGCAGCGCACACTGCGCAACATGCTCTATCTCTCCAAGGCGGTCGCGGAGAACCGCAAGGAAGTCGAAGCGCCTTTCCGCTGGCTGGTTAGCCGGATCAAGTTTATGGACTTGAGCACACGCTCGGGAGTTGGCGGCGGGTTTACGCTCAGTCAGATCGATGGCAAAGGTGAGGCGCTGAAGAATAAGATCATGAAGGTCCTCAAACATGCGGACCTGGGAGTCGTGGAAGCGCTGGCCATCGAGAAGGAGTCGCCTAACGTCGAGACGATGAAGATTCTGCAAGTGGTCGCTCCTGATATGGTCAAGGAGCTAGAAAAGAGCGGGGAAAAGCGTCCCCGGTTTCGAGAGCCGCAGCTTGTCCACCAAGGCCCAGGCAACGCGAAAGTGCCTCTGGAATGGAAACGGGAATCGGCAGGCACGCACCGCTTGTTCGCCTTGATTGGACCTTGGCTCGATATTCTTGAGAACGGCTACACGATCTGCATCGACGAGATTGAGACGAGCATGCACCCGATCATGGTTCGTGAATTACTCAAATTGATCTTCAACAATAGCGAGAACACCGGCGGTGCCCAGATCATTTTCACCACCCACAACCCGTTATTCCTTGATGGCACCCTGTTGCGGCGGGACCAAGTTTGGTTCACCGACAAGGATGAGGAAGGAGCCTCGCATCTCTACCCTCTGACGGAGTATCAGCCCCGCCAGGACGAATCACTTATTAGAGGCTACATGGCAGGCCGCTACGGCGCGGTGCCCTTCGTCCCCCGTGGCCTGCTGGGGACATTTTCACCCATCGAAGAAGCCGCACCGGACAAGGAGGATCTGGATGGCTGATAACCTTCCTTGGTATAAGGCCAAAGAGCTTGGCCTCAAGCGAAAGGCGGCAGCCGCGTTGCGTCTCGCATGCGCATCTCCGGGTGATTCCTTTCTCATCGTTACCGAAGGAACAGTGACGGAGCCCGTGTATTTCGAGTTGCTCCGTGAGTCGCTGCAACTTTCGACCGTCACCGTCAAAGTCATCCCGGGGCAGCATTCGGACCCCCGACATGTCATTCAGTCGGCTGCCAAGGAAGTGAAAGCGCTCGCCCGCCGGGTGAGGAAAAAGAAAGTCGCGGTTACCGAGCTTGAGTCGTTCGACCACGTCTGGGCGGTGATCGATACCGATGTCGCAACCCGGCAGGGATTTTGGAACGATGTCGTTCAGAAAGCACGGGACCTGAACGTGATGCTGGCCCACTCGACTCCTTGTTTCGAATATTGGCTGCTGCTTCACCTCCGTATGACAACCCGGAGTGATCTGATCGACGGCGGCACCACCAAGAGCGCTTTCCGCGCTGAGCTGGGGCGGGACTATTCCACCAACCGGGAGACGACCGAGGAGGCCTTGAAGTTTCTGCTTCCGAATTGGCCTACCGCTGTGAAAAACGCCCAACAGGTGCGGCAGTATAATGAAGCCGGGGGAACCCCTTCCCCGGCGAATCCTTCAACGGAGGTGGATTGGATTGTCTGCGCTATGAACGATTCGCTGCCAACCCATCTCCGGAAAATCCCATGCCGGGAGGCCTGAATCAGACTGTCTAACAATTTAGCAACATCAAGGCCACCGTCTTCCCAATAGAATCGGTCGTGCTTCGTGGTTTCAGATTTCAGCTCTTGGCTCAGGCGACGGCACAGGCGGTTTCCGTCATCGATCCCAGCTTCTCCGTAAACTCATTCCTCCCCGAAGCCGTGATCCGCAGCCGTTCCTTCGCTCGGGTCATCCGTCGCCGCCTTCGGCTATGCCGGGATGAATTGCCGAGCATTCTGTAAAGGAGTTTCATGTTCTGGGCGGCCTGGGTTTCCGAGATTTCGATTTGGCCGAGGCCGATGAAGATCACGGCGCGGAACTCAAAACCCTTGCTGCGTTGCACGGACAGGATGTTGACCGGGGGGGTCCGGGGATCGTTAGCCCGCTTGCCGCTGCGGGTGGCCATGAGCTGATGGGTGATGCATTTTTCCTTGAAACCTGCAAACTATGGCTCGATTCCAGAAATGGCCTGGATAATCTTGCTCATGCTATTCAAGCGAGGCCTCTACGAACAATTGATCACTTTGTCCATGGAGGGCCGCCTTTCGGAGGTCGACGACGATCTAATTCGTCGTTCTTCTCTGCGCCCCGCCGAAGCTGGTGATCGTCTCGCGCTTCATCTCGGCCGTATTCTTGCTAGGGTCATCGACAAGTCGGAGGAGAAGTCTCGTGTCGGTGAGGGCATCGCTTTAGTACGGAGACTCTTGGATGCGATGGAGAGCGACTTGACTGATGGACTGGCATTGGCTCCCGAAGAGACCATACTGGAGGCAATTTTCGAGCGAGACCCCGCCGGAGCGCCAAAAGCCATCGAGAGCCCCCTCATCCCCCTGCTTGATACGACGCTCCTAACTAACGCCCGTGGAGAGCCACGCGTGGGGCATCAAGTTGCGACTGAGATCGCCTCAGCGCAGCGCATTGATGTCATTATGGCCTTCATCCGGCGCAGTGGCATCCGGCCCTTGCTTAATCGCTTGCGCCAACACGTCGAAAACGGCGGGCGACTGCGTGTGCTGACAACGACCTATACAGGATCGACGGAGCTTGCCGCGCTCGAACAATTGAAGGACGTGGGTGCGGACGTGCGGGTTTCCTACGACACGACATCAACACGACTGCATGCAAAGGCGTGGCTGTTTCACCGGGAAAGTGGTTTCTCGACAGTCTATGTTGGATCCTCAAACCTGACGCACTCGGCGCAAGTCGACGGGCTGGAATGGAACGTCCGGCTGTCTGGGGCGAGGAATCCATCGGTGATCGAGAAGGTGGCGGCTGTTTTCGATTCATACTGGGAATGTGGGGATTTCGTGCCATTCGACTCTCAGACTTTTCGCGAAAGAACTCGTGTCATTGAGAATACAGCCGTTTGGGCGATCCCACCGACAGACCTTCGTCTGGAGCCTTACCAGGAGCGCTTATTGGAGCAGGTGGAGGTGGCGCGCACACGTGGGCACCACCGAAATCTATTGGTTTCGGCGACAGGAACGGGGAAGACGGTGATGGCAGCGATCGACTACCTCCGTATCCGGAAACGGATTCCTCGGGCACGGCTGCTTTTCGTGGCCCATCGTGAAGAGATTCTTGAGAAGAGTCGTGCAACCTACCGTCATGCTCTCCGCGACCCATCGTTCGGAGAACTTTGGGTTGCAGGCAAAAAACCTGATGATTGGCAAAATGTCTTTGCTTCAATTCAGACTCTGCATCGCAATGGCTTGCAAAACCTTGCGGCAGACCATTTCGACGTGGTGGTCGTGGACGAATTCCACCATGCGGCAGCACGCTCTTACCGTCAGGTTCTCAATTATCTGCAACCACGCGAGCTATTAGGTCTAACGGCGACCCCGGAAAGAGCGGACGACCTCTCGATATTCGATTACTTTGATGGAAGAATTGCTGCCGAACTGCGACTCTGGGACGCGATCGATCAGCATCGACTTGCTCCCTTCCAGTATTTCGGCATTCACGACGGCACAGATTTGCGTCGAGTGCCTTGGAAGCGTGGGGCGGGATATGACATCGAAGGGTTGACCAATATTTACACGGCGAACGACTCTCTCGCCCGCCTCGTGCTGAAGCGCCTCGGAGAGCATGTTGACGACATCGACGGTATCCGCGCCCTTGGATTTTGCGTTGGGGTAGATCACGCCAGATTCATGGCACGGGTTTTCAATGAAGCTGGTGTTCCTTCCGTTGCGGTGTGGGGTGACAGCCCGCATGAAGAACGGCGACAAGCCCTGGCAGATCTCAGGGATGGGGTTATCCGCGTCCTGTTCTCGGTCGATCTTTTCAACGAGGGCATCGACATCCCAGATGTCGACACGCTTCTATTCTTACGTCCGACGGAAAGCCCGACGCTCTTTCTGCAACAACTTGGCCGTGGACTCCGGAAGGCTCATGAGAAGAGATGGTGCACTGTGTTGGATTTCGTCGGGCTACACCGAACGGAGTTCCGTTTTGATCGACGGCTTCGAGCACTTCTCGGCGGCTCTCGAAAACACGTTGAGCAACAGGTTGATCAAGGGTTTCCGTTTCTTCCATCAGGTTGTCACATGGAACTGGATCGGCAGACCAAGGAGATCGTTCTCCGGAGCATACGAAAGGCGATCCCGTCCCGCTGGCAGCAAAAGGCTGATGAGTTGCGGGCACTCGCCTTGGAGGGACCAATCGGACTTTCCGGCTTTCTCGTGGCATCCGGGCTCGATCTGGATGATATCTATCAAGGCACTTACTCTTGGTCAGACTTGAAAGAGGCGGCGGGGCTTTCTGTTGCTCCTCTAGGGCCACAGGAAGAAGAACTCCGCCGAGCCTGTGGACGACTCTTACACGTCGATGATCCCTTGAGACTGGACGGATGGCGCAAGCTCTTATCTCAGGACGTCGCCTGCGCCCCAGCTGATCCGAATGCCAGGGATGCGCGTCTAGCCCGTATGCTAGTTTCACAGCTAATGTCACAGGTGCTAGACAAGAAGGCGACGATTGCTGAAGGGCTAAATCTCCTGTGGCAACATCCACAGATTTGCGCCGAATTGAAAGAATTGTTTGATGTCCTTGCTGAAAGGGTGAGCCATCTCCAATCATCACCATCCGGGCATGAGCTTGTTCCTTTGCTTACCCACGCGCGTTACACGAGATTGGAAATCCTAGCAGCATGTGACCCAGAGGACCGAGCGACGGTTGCGCCTTGGCAAACTGGCGTGCGCTGGCTACCGAAACCGAAACTCGACCTATTTGCCTTCACTCTCGACAAGACCAAGGGGCAGTTTTCTCCGACGACCCGTTATCGGGATTATGCAATTAGTCGTGAACTTGTGCACTGGGAGAGCCAGTCGATCACACGATCCGAATCCGAAACGGGATTGCGGTATCGCAATCATTCTATGCAGAAATCCGGAGTGTGGCTATTCGCCAGAGAGAGTGTCGATGAGCGTGCATTTTGGTTTCTCGGACCAGCACAATACATAACTCATGAGGGGGAGATGCCGATGGCCATAACTTGGAAGCTCGATAAGGCTCTTCCAGGGGACCTATTTCAGGCTTTTGCTGCGGCGGTGGGGTAGCTCCGCTTAGCTGCTTTCGAGACAAACACTTCCGCCGAGTCTGCTTTTTTGCCTAGGCAACGGAGCAGGCCGGCCCCGTCATCGCTCCCATCCTCTCCGTAAACTCATTCCTACCCGCAGCCGATGAAGGAGAGACTCAAGACTGGAGAACTTCACGCGGTTCATTGGCTTCCGGGCCAGTAAGCTGGCAGCGGGAAAGCGGCTGGAGATGATGGGCGATGCGTTTTCCGTGGTCCGGCTTCATGCAGGTCACGGCGATGTCGCCGAGGAAATCCGGGCAGGATTTTCAAGCCTTGAAGCGCGGTTGCCTGCGGGTTGGCTCATCGGGACGGGTCAAATCCGGTGCTGTCTCGCATGCCAGGCGAGAGCTTCGTGACTCGGCCGGAGTCTCGCGTGGTGGTGGATGTGGAGCGGCTGCTTGTCGAAATTTGCGAGCAAACGTCCGTGGGGTGACGATTCCTCAAAGCGTCCGATGGCGACGTGAATCATTAAATCATCGCCTTTGGGAATGACCGTCCATAGTCCGGCATCGAACATCCAGTGGGCGTCGGGCGTGAGGGCGAGGCCGTTGCGGAGATCGTCGTTGCCGCTTTTGGCGTGCTGGTGAATGTGGGCAGCTTGGACGATGTATCCTTCGGTGGTTTTCAGCTGGTATCCGGTGAGGGCGCAGGTGAATTGATAGCCACTGGTGACACCGACCTTGAAACGACTGTCACGGCCCTTTTTCTGTGTGGCCTTGAAGGCGTCGGCGTCTCGCCTGAACTCGTCCATCTCGGCGGAATCAGGAATGGGCAACCCCAGGCGTTCGCAAATTCCCACTTGTTCACGCGCCGTGAAATAGCGGGCGATCATGACTCGGCGAGCTTCCCGGCGAAACTTGGCGTCTTGGAGACAGGCAAAGAGATCGGGATCGAGTTTGCAAAGGCGGGTGGTGAGTTTGGATTTCGACGAATTGCCGTTTTCGTCGAAACGCTCCCAAATGGAATCGCGGTCACCACCGAGAGCGTTGAAGG
>JBILPN010000613.1:0-2735 GCA_044373865.1 Luteolibacter sp.
TGGGGCGGCGGCTGGCTGCAACAATTGGGCATCAAGGACTTAGCAGGCGGGATCGTGGTCCACGCAACGGCTGGGGTAACGGCGCTGGTGCTGGCCATCGTGCTCGGAAAACGCCGTGGCTTTCCCGCCCATCCACACCCACCTCACCGTCCCGGCATGGTCTATGTGGGCGCCGCCATGCTGTGGGTCGGCTGGTTTGGCTTCAATGGCGGCAGCCAACTCGCCGCCAATGGCGCTGCGGGAATGACGATCCTCGTCACTCACTTGTCCGCCTGCGCCGCCGGCCTAGTCTGGTGCCTCATGGAGCGCATCCGCAACGGCAAGGTCGGGTTGGTCGGCATGGTCACCGGACTGATCGCCGGCTTGGCAACCATCACTCCGGCATCCGGCGATGTCGGCCCGCTCGGCGCGATCGTGATTGGCTCGCTCGCGGCGGTGATCTGCTACTTTGCCGTGAGTTTAATCCGGGAAAAACTCCGCATCGACGACTCGCTCGACGTGTTCGCCGTCCACGGAGTCGGCGGAATTCTCGGCACGCTGTTGCTGGCATTCTTTGGCCAGAGCTCGCTGGGCGGGCTTGGCAATGTGAAGCCGGTCCTTGCGCAACTTGGAATCCAAGCGACGGGCTTGGGTGTGACGATTTTATGGTCCGCCATCGCCACACTGGCCATCGCATGGGTGGTCAAGGTCACGGTCGGCCTGCGCGTCACCGAGGAGGAGGAATGCGATGGACTCGACCGCGCGGAGCACGGGGAAAACGCTTACCCCATGGAGCCGTAATTTCCCCACCAAACGTCATTTTCCAGAGCCGGATGAAACGCGTGCTTGGACATTCACGATTTGCTGGGTTAGCACAGCGGCCGTGAATGCATGGTACCCGGCTCTGGAAGTGGTGAAACGTTGTCTGCAAGCAGGCGTGCGCGAGTTCGTGGTATGCGCCGGCGCGCGAAATGCCGCGCTGCTCGAAGCTCTCGCCCGCGCGGAAGCCGCCGGACTGATCCGCGTCTGGCGGCACTTTGAGGAACGCAGCGCAGGCTTTTTCGCGCTCGGCCGGACGATGGAAACCTCGCAACCCTGCGCGGTCATCACCACCAGCGGCACCGCAGTCGCGGAATTGCTGCCGGCGGTCATTGAAGCACATTACCAGGCGCGCCCACTCGTCGCCATCACGGCGGATCGCCCCGCTGAGTTCCGTGGCAGTGGTGCTCCACAGTCGATCGAACAACCCGGAATTTTTGGAAATCACGCATTTCAAGGGACTTTCGCCGATTGGAATGGCCGACAACCGCTGCACCTGAATGTCGAGTTTGACGAGGCCTTCGAGCCGGGCCCAGAGGACTTCGCCCACGAAACTTGCGGGGAATTCGTGCCGGCAAAAATCCGTTTGGATGTCGCCGCGCTTGCCCGCTGGCTGCGTGAGGGGAACTACCGCGGACTCGTCGTGCTGGTCGGCGGACTGGAACCTGACGAACGCGAGGAGGTGTTCCATTTCTGCCAAGACCTCGGCGCGCCGGTCATCGCGGAGGCCACCAGCGGCTTGCGCGAGGCCTTGCAGTCTTTGGCGATCCACGATGGAGACCGAGTCCTGAAATCTCGCCCACCCGGCAAGGTTCTCCGCCTGGGCGAGGTCCCAAGCGGCCGGTTTTGGCGGGATTTGGAGACACTGCCAGAGGTTGCGGTCTGGTCAATCTGCCGGAATGGACTGCCCGGCTTGGCGCGCGAGTCGAAGGTGCTCCACGGCCCACTGGAACGAGTTTTACCTGCCCTCGGCGACATCGAACTGGCCGATGACTCGCTGGACTACCTTTCAGAAACGGCAAGCCGCGCGGTAAAAATCGACGAACTGCTAGAAGCCTTCCCTGACAGCGAGCCCTCCATGCTCCGCACCCTTTCTCACTACGCCTCCATCGGCGGCGGCCTATTTCTCGGCAACAGCATGCCCATCCGTGAATGGAATTTATTTGCCCAATGGGCTCGCCCTGTCCCTTCCGTCCGCGCCAATCGCGGGGCCAATGGAATCGACGGTCAAGTCAGCACGTGGCTTGGCTGGTCGGCGGATGTCAGCGAAACTTGGGCGGTCGTGGGAGACTTAACAGCACTCTACGACCTCGCCGCGCCCTTTGTCCTTGAACAAATCAACACCGCTGGCCGCGTCCTCGTCGTAATCAACAACGGCGGTGGAAAAATTTTCGAACGCCTTCCCCGCCTCCAATCCATGAGCCCACGCTCGGTGGAATGGATGACCAATCCACAATCCGCCGACCTCTCGGGCTTGGCGACACTCTGGGGCATGAATCACTTGCGCATTCGCACCGTGGACGACTTCGACGGTTTTGAGTCCGGGCCGAAAACCCTGCTGCTCGAAATCGTCCCCTGCCCTAAGCAAAGCGCGGATTTTTGGGCAGCATGGGACCGCCTACGCCCTTGAATGCAAGATCGGCAATCCTTCTCCTTGCCAAGCCCGCCGCTGGCCGCTACGGATTCTCCCGCAGCGCAAGCGCACTGGTCCCGTGGTCCAATGGATAGGACGATGGCCTCCGAAGCCGTAGGTAGTGGTTCGATTCCACTCGGGACCACCATTCGCAAAACCTTGTAATTAAATAGATTACGCGAGGAATAGACTTATGAAATGAGCTGAATTTTCCGATCTAACCCGGACATTCAACAGCAACATCCACGCTCGCTGAGGTGGTTGGCGGGACGCGACTTTGACTGCACACAAAATGGCCCAAGAT
>JBILPN010000120.1:0-8391 GCA_044373865.1 Luteolibacter sp.
TGCTTGCGCCGGGAGGGACCACGAATTTCAAGTGAGCTGCGGCTTTGGTGCCGTGCGGAGTGGGGGAGATTGCATTTTTTTCCCCATGGATCAGGTAGCGGTGGAAGGCGTCCTTGACGTGGTGGCTGTGATTTGGAGAGCCGAAGACGGATTGGAAATTCGTCTCATTTTCCGTGAACAACCATGGGACTTCTAGGTGGAAATCTGGAGAATCGACGAAAAACCGAAAGTGTCCGAGGTTTTCGTGGTCGGCATGGACGCCTTCGGCATCGCCGGTGATTTGGGGTTTGCGGACGGGTTTTTCGCGATTGTTTTCCCAGCTCCAGATATTTCGGAACCAGAGGGTGGGCAAGACGTGGATTGGCGCGGGATTTTTGCCATGGTTCGTCACGGTGATGCGCCACAGAATGTCTTCCGGGCTGCGTTTGGCGACTTCTTGGACCACATCGAAGTAGCGGCCCTCATCGAACAGCCCCATGTCAGCGAGTTCCAATTCCCGGCCAGTGCGGCCGAGGCGTTGGTTTTCCTCGCGGATGGCGGTGTAGGGGAAACTGCCGTGCGGGTATTTGTAGAGTGCCTTGGTGTAGGAATGCGTGGGGGTGGAGTCGAGATAGTAATAGCACTCCTTCACGTCCTCGCCGTGATTTCCTTCATTTCCGCCGAGGCCGAAGAGGCGTTCTTTTAAAATCGTGTCCTGGCCATTCCAGAGCGCCGGGGCGAAACACATCCGGCATTGGCGGTCCGTCCAGCCTTGCAAGCCGTCCTCGCCCCAGCGGTAGGCGCGGCGGCGCGCGTGGTCGTGCGGGAAGCTGGCCCAGCTGTTTCCGTGGTCAGAGCAGTCCTCGCGGACAGTGCCCCATTGGCGTTCGCTGAGGAATGGACCCCAGCGTCTCCATTTTTTTTCCCCCAACTGATCTTCGGCAAGTCGTTCTTTTTCCCGGTCCATTGGCGGCTGGAGTCTTTACTTTTTTTGGGGGGGCGACAAGCGCATGCTCGAAAAACCTGCGAATTTTTTGACACGCGCATTGATCCGGCTATGGTCCCGCCGTTCCCTTGAACCAACTCCTTTATTATGAGCGAAACGACCGTTGAAAAGCACACCTTCCAAGCCGAAATCCAGCAATTGCTCGATTTGGTGGTTCATTCCCTCTACACCGACAAGGAAATCTTCCTCCGCGAGCTGATTTCCAACGCCTCAGACTCGATGGAGAAGCTCCGCCACATCGAGGCCACGGAAAAAGGCGTTCACGAGCCGACCTTGCCGTTGGAAATTCACATTACGGCCGATGAAGAAGCCAAGACGCTGACCATTGCCGACCACGGAATCGGCATGAACCGCGAGGAGCTCGTGAAAAACCTTGGCACCATCGCACACTCCGGCACCAAGGCCTTCTTGAAATCCGTCAAAGAAAGCGGCAGCACGCCTGGCAACATGATTGGCCAGTTTGGCGTCGGATTCTACTCGGCATTCATGGTTGCGGACGAAGTGAAAGTCCACACCCGCAGCTGGCGCGCCGAGGGCGAGGAGCTCGTCTGGATCAGCGATGGAAAGACGGGCTACGAGATTGAGGAGTCACCCGGAACCTCACGCGGGGTCAAAATCGTCATGCACCTCAAGGAGGAGCTCGGCGAATATGCGGAGGAGACGCGCCTGAAGCATCTCATCGAGACCTACAGCAATTTCGTCGGCTTCCCGATTTTTCTCAATGGCAAGCGGATCAACGAGGTTGAAGCGCTGTGGCTGAAGAACAAGTCGGAAATCAGCGAGGACGAATACAAGGCGTTCTATCAATTCACGGGCAAGGCCTTCGATGAACCGGCCTATCGACTGCATTTCAGTGCCGATGCGCCGATCGCGATCAACGCCCTGATTTTCGCGCCTAGCGAGAACCCGGAGCGCATGGGATTTGGTAAAGTCGAGGGCGGCGTCGCTCTATACTCACGCAAAGTGCTGATCGACGCCCAGCCGAAAGGACTGCTTCCCGACTGGATGCGCTTCATGAAGGGCGTGGTGGACAGCGCAGATTTGCCGCTCAACATCTCGCGCGAGTCGATGCAAGACAGCGCGCTTGTCCGCAAGCTGGGTGCGGTGATCAGCAAGCGAGTGATCAAGATGTTCGAGAAAGAGGCCGAGGCGGATCCTGAAAAGTATCGCGGTTTCTATCGGAAATTTGATCGATTTTTCAAAGAAGGCATTGCCACCGACTATGCGAACCGCGATGCGCTGGCCAAGTTGCTGCGCTTTGAGTCGTCCTTGACTGAGGCAGGCAACGTCTGCGGCTTCGCAGACTACGTGGGCCGGGCGAAAGAGGGGCAGGAGTCAATTTACTATCTGGTGGGAGCCAGCCGCGAGCAAGTTGAGAGCAGCCCGTATGTTGAGGCGTTCAAGGCCCGTGGCTTGGAAATCGTCTTCTTCACCGATCCGGTGGACGAGTATGTGATCGAGTCGTTAGGCCAGTTTGACGGCAAGAAGTTGGTTTCGATCCGCCACGGTGGAGTTGAGTTAGAGGATCATCCGCCGGCCGAGGGTGAGGCTCTGAGCGAGGAAGCCACGGCTGCGCTGTGTGAGTTCTTGAAGACCGAGTTGGGGGACCGCGTCACCGCCGTTGCGAGTGGCAAGCGCTTGGTGGATAGCCCGGTGATTGCCTTGGTTCCTGCCGATGGCATGAGCCCGCAAATGCGGCAGATGATGAAGGCGATGGATGAGAATTTCAAAGAAGACATCAAGGTCGAGCTCGAGATCAATCCGCGCCATCCCTTGGTGAAAAAGCTTGCCGAGGCCAAGGACGCCAATCCGGAACTCGCCAAGCTGGTTGCCTTGCAATTGCTCGACAACTCGCTCATTGCCGCCGGCCTCTTGGAAGACGCGCGCGATACGGTGAGCCGGATGAATACTCTGATGGAGAAGGCGATGAGCTGATGAAATTGCCCTGCCCGCGCTGCGAGAAAATTCTATCCGGAGCAAAATCCGCGCTTGGGACTCGCGTGTCTTGCTCCGCGTGTGCGCATTCGTTTTTCTGGACGGATCGCTTCCACGCCGGGGATACCTTTGTCGTTTACGATTTGGAGACGACTGGGTTGGACCCGGAATATGATGAGTTCATCCAGATTGCGGCGATGCGGTTTTGCGCGGGTTCGTTGTGCCCGCAAGAAACGTATGCCAGCTATGCAAAGCCACGGCGGCGCATCTCATCGTTCATCGAGAGCTACACCGGAGTGGGAAATCGCGAGGTGGCGGACGCGGCCAGGCCTGAGGAGGTGCTCTGTGATTTCGCCCGCTGGGCCGGGGACGCCACCTTGATTGCACACAACGGGCTCCGCTTTGATAGTAAATTTCTAACTGCAACGTGTCGGCGGCATGGCTTGCCGATGCGCGAGGTGGACAGCATCGACTCGATTCATATTTCAAAAATGCTGTTCGGCAAGGAGCGCGGGACCGGTCATTCGTTGGATCATTTGGTGACGCGGCTCCGCATCGATGCACAAGGCATCCGCCGTCACGATGCGCGCGGCGATGTCGAAATTCTGGGACATGCGGTTTCCAGCATGTGGCAGCGTCTCGGGCTGGACCACGCGTTCAATGGCGTGCCCCGTCACAGTGCGTTCTTGCCCAGCTTGTGATGAAATTGCGCCTTTGAGTTAGATCAAACGCTCGGCGATCCATTCGGAGACTTCGGCAAAGTTGCCGTCCTCGAGTGGACGCTTCAGTCCAAGCGTCATCACTGGCACTTGCTCGCGCGTGTGGTCGGTTCCGCGGTGATAGGGGTCGTTCCCATGGTCCGCGCTGATGATCAGCAGATCGTCCGTGCCGATGCGGCCGATGAAATTTCCGAGCCACCGGTCAAACTCCGTTAGGCAATTCGCATAGCCTGCGGGGTCGCGGCGGTGGCCGTAGAGCGAGTCGAAATCCACGAGATTGGCAAAGATGAAATGCGGCGTGTCGCGTGCATCCGTCCAGAGTTGGTCGATGAGTTCCATGCCGTGAGCGTTTGAGGAACTTGGGTGGGATTCGCTGATGCCCGAGTTTGCGAAAATATCGGCGATTTTTCCCACGCCGATTGTATCGACGCCGACGGCTTGCAGGCGGTTCAACAGCGTTTCGCCAGGCATGAGAGAATAATCGTGGCGGTTGGAGGTGCGCTTGAAATTGTTGGCAGAATCGCCAACGAATGGCCGTGCGATCACGCGGCCGATGCGGATGCCTTGTTCGTCCAGCAGTTCTCTAGCGGTTTTGCAGAGTTGCCAGAGACGTTCCAGCCCGAAGTGTTCCTCGTGCGCGGCGATTTGCAGCACGCTGTCCGCGCTGGTGTAGAGGATTGGTTTGGCGGTGCGGAGATGTTCCTCGCCCAAGCGGCACAAAATTTCGGTTCCTGAGGCGGCGAAATTTCCGATAAATTCGACGCCCGTGCGTTGTGAGAGCGCCTTCACGAAGTCGCTGGGAAAGACCTCGAAGGTCGCAAAGGCCTGTTCCAAGCTGCATCCCATCAATTCCCAGTGACCGGTGGTGGTGTCCTTGCCTGCGGACTTCTCGGTGAGTCGTGCCCAAGCGGCATCCGGGTGGAGGGGGGCGGCGTTGGGGATTTTTAAAATTTCGTAAAGTCCGAGCCGGGCGAGGTTAGGCAAGGAAAAGCCGGGAATGCGTGCAAACAAGTGCCCGAGCGTGTTCGCGCCAGCATCTCCGTAGGCGGCGGCATCTGGCGCGTGGCCGCAGCCGACGGAATCCAGAACGATGAAAATGACGCGTTTCATGGTGCAAGGACTAGCCAGCGACATGCCAAGCTTCCAGCGCATTCAGTGGGCGTAGCGGTTGAAGGTGGGCGGCCGCAGAAATCCGATCAAGGTTTGGCCTGAGTTTCTGGCGAAATCCACCGCCAGCGAGCTCGGTGCGGAGATGGCGGCCAGCGCCGGAATGCGTGCGGCCAAGGATTTTTGCAAAATCTCAAACGACAAACGGCCGGAAACTAACAGAAAAGTTTGCGAGAGGTCCAAGCCGCGAAGCAGCGCATGGCCGATGGCTTTGTCCACGGCATTGTGGCGGCCGATGTCCTCGCGGATGACCCACAAATCCCCGGTCGTGGAGAAAATCCCAGCCGCGTGAAGCCCGCCGGTGGTGTCGAAGGTGCCCTGCGCCGCACGCAAAACCGCGGGGGCTTGGTGGAAAACGGCGTCAGGAATTTCCGGGCGTTGAGTGATCGGCGGAAAGTGCGTGAGGATCGCGTCGAGCGTCGCCTTGCCGCAAAGCCCGCAGGATGAGCCGGTGAAAAGGTGGCGGGTGAGCTTGCCGAGATCGACCTGCACGTCATCGGCGAGAAAGGCGAGCACGCGGTTTTCGTCGGGTCGCGCCTCGGTTTTCCTGAGTGCGAGCGGGGATGAGATGATGCCCTCGGTGATGAGAAATCCAGTCACCAAGTCAATGTCGTCGCCCGGTGTGCGCATGACGACCGCGACTGGATGGCCATCGAGGCGGATTTCCAGCGCTTCCTCCACGGCGATTTGGTCCTGCTCGGAGCGGGGTGCGTCCGGGCCACAGCGGATGATTTCGATCGTGCGGGAGCGGGCCATGTGAGTGGAAACTGCCAGTTGGCGGAGAATTCGCAATCCAAGATGTGAGTTCTGGACTTTACCCGCACGAGAATCCCGGCTACTTCCCTCCCGCGATGCACGGATTTTCTTACCAAAACGGTTCACTTTACTGCGAGAACGTCGATCTCTCCACCTTGGCTGCCGAGCATGGCACGCCGCTGTATGTTTACTCCGGCGGCACCATCATTGACCACTACACCCGTTTGGACGCCGCCTTGGCTGGGGTGGATCACGAGGTGGCGTATGCCGTCAAGGCCAACTCGAACCTCTCGGTTTTGCGCTTGCTGGCGACTCACGGTGCAGGATTTGACATTGTTTCCGGAGGTGAGCTCTTCCGCGTGATCAAGGCCGGTGGAGACCCGGCGCATTGCACTTTCGCGGGTGTTGGCAAGACGCGTGACGAGATTGTGTATGCCTTGGAAAAGGGGATTTATTCCTTCAATGTCGAGAGTGAGGAAGAGCTCCGTTACCTCAATGAAGTGGCGGGAGAGCTTGGAATGGTCGCCCCTGCGGCGGTTCGGGTGAACCCGAATGTGGATGCAAAGACTCACAAATACATCTCAACCGGAAAATCTGAAAACAAGTTTGGCGTTGATTTTGGTGCGATTTCCGACCTTTACGAGCGCGCGTCGCAGGAGTTGAAAAACATCAAGCTGCGCGGTTTGCAGATGCACATTGGCTCCCAGCTCACCTCCATTGGCCCCTTCATCGAGGCCGTTGAAAAAGTCATCCCCTTGGTCACCGAGCTCAAGGCGCGGCATGGCATTGAGTTTTGGTCGATTGGTGGAGGCATCGGCATCATTTACCAAGAATCCCTGAGCTCCGGCACGGCGGATTGGTGGGAAAGTCAGCCAGAGTCCGAGCGCCCGCTAACAATTGAGCGCTATGGCAAAGAGTTGGTTCCGCGGTTGCAGGGCTTGGGCTTGAAAATTTTGTTGGAGCCGGGTCGCTACATTGTTGGGAATGCCGGCGTGTTGTTGACCAAGTGCCTTTACGAGAAAAAAGGCTCGGCCAAGACCTTCAAAATCGTGGATGCAGGGATGAATGATCTCATTCGTCCAGCCTTGTATGAGGGGCACCATGAAATTGTGCCGCTGCGTGAACCCGCATCTCCCGAGCGGGTCAAGGTGGATGTCGTTGGGCCGATCTGTGAGAGCGGAGATTTCTTCTGCCAAGACCGCGCCTTGCCAGATTTCCAGCCCGGCGACCACGTCGCGCTGATGTCTGCCGGGGCCTATGGCTTCGTGATGGCTTCCAACTACAACTCCAGGCCCTTGCCTGCGGAAATTCTGGTTGAGGGTGAGACCTCAACCGTCGTGCGCAAGCGGCAAACTCTGGATGACTTGATCGAGGGCGAGTTGTAATTTTCCGATGGAGCGGCGGATCTATCTCCAGCTGCATTTGTTGGTCGCCTTGTTCGCCACCACGGCGATTTTTGGTAAGCTCATCTCATTTTCCGCGCCCGGGACCGTGGTGTGGCGGACGCTTTTCGCCGCGCTTGGCGCGGGCTTGTGGGTGCAGTTTGGCACCCGGCGGAAACTGGGATTGCCGGTAAAAACCGCGCTCCGCCTGCTCGGCGTCGGGGGCATCATCGGCGTCCACTGGATGTGTTTTTTCGGTGCGATCAAGCTGTCGAATGTATCGATCGGTCTGGCAGGCTTGGCGACCACTTCATTTTTTACGGCGTTCAGCGAGCCATTCTTCGAGCGGCGGCGGGTGCGCAGCCTTGAGGTTTTTCTGGGCTTGTTGGTGCTTTCCGGGATTTTGCTGCTTGCGGGATTTGAGCGCGGTCACTGGGCGGGGCTGGCCATGGCGTTGGCGAGTGCCATGCTTGCGGCGGTTTTTCCCGTGCTCAACCGGCGTTTTGTGAATCGTGACCAGCTGGACCCAAGCGTGATGGTGGCTTGGGAAATGGTGGGGGCCTGCCTCCTGTGTTTGGTGAGTTTGCGCCTGCTTGACGGGCCGGGTGCCTTCGTGAAACTCCTTGATTTTCAGGGCTATGACTGGCTTTACCTGCTGCTGCTTGCTTGGGTTTGCACGGTGTTTGCGCATGCCTTTCACATCCATTTGCTGCGGTCCATGACCGCTTACACAGGCAATCTGGCGATGAATTTTGAGCCGATTTACGGGATTTTAGCGGCAGCGATCCTATTTGCAGAGCATCGCGAGTTGCACCCCGGATTTTTCCTTGGGGCGTCGGCGATTTTGTTGGCGAACTTCCTGCACCCCCTCGTGTTGCGCCTCAAACGCTAAAATTTGCCATTTTCACCCAGTTCAAAGTGGGCGGGGATTGGCGATTCTTGTGCGAATGGCAGCTAGCAGGGCTGATGCGGCGTCCTCAATGCTGATGGACTCGGTGTCGAGAATGAGATCCGCATCTTGCGGCGGCTCAAAGGAGGCGTCTTTGCCGGTGAAGTGTGCGATTTCACCGCGCGCAGCCTTGGCGTAGAGCCCTTTCACGTCCCGTTTTTCGCAAGCTTCGTAGCTTGCTTTGATGTAAACCTCGAACAAATCCGCACCGAGCACCCCGCGTGCGAGATCGCGCAACTCCCCGCGCGGGGTGATGGCTGAGACGAAGGTGATGATCCCTTGCGAAACAAAAATTTTCGCGACTTCCGCGAAACGGCGGATGTTTTCCGCGCGGTCCTCATCGGAGAAGCCAAGGTTAGCATTCAGTCCACTGCGGAGGTTATCGCCATCCAGAATGGTGGTGAAGCGGCCTTCTTGGTGGAGGATTCGCTCGGCGGCATTCGCGATGGTGGACTTTCCCGAGCCGGAAAGTCCGCACATCCACACCACGATTCCACG
>JBILPN010000080.1:0-9606 GCA_044373865.1 Luteolibacter sp.
TGGGCCTGCCGAAGCACTCGCTGCGGCGCGAGGCCGGGGGCTGGCTGGAGCGGTTTGAATATCCCCGGCGGAAGGCACTGGGCCAGCTGAAACCACTGCGCTACCAACCCGAAATTTCCGTAAATTTGTCAGATGCCGGGTGGGCAATGCCAGCAGATGTGCTGGAATCCGTGCATGAAATCAGCGGAGATGCTGCGCACTTGGCGGAGCAATGGGAATGGGTTGAGCTGCAACGCACGCTCCCTGCCGGGCCGCCAGAGCGCAGATTCTGGCGGCTGGGAGTGACGCAAGATCCTTAACAACCAATGACTTGCATGATGAACGGCGACCGCGGGTAAAATTACCTCGTCATTTCGGCCCTCCTTCGCAGAGATTTCCGCCGTGATCCATCCAACTGCCATCGTTTCACCACTTGCGACGCTAGGACTCCGTGTGCGCATTGGTCCTTATTGCATCATCGGCGCGAATGTCGAAGTCGGGGATGACTGTGTTTTGCACTCGCATGTGGTGCTGGAAGGTCACTCGAAATTCGGCTGCGGCAACGAGTTTTTCCCTTACGCCGTGGTGGGTGGCAAGACGCAGGATTTGAAATATGTGGGAGATCCGACGTATTTGGAGGTGGGCGACCACAACGTTTTCAGGGAAAACTGCACGGTTCACCGCGGCACCCACGCCGAGCTGCCGACTCGGATCGGCTCGAACAATTTGTTCCTGTGCTACTCCCATGTGGCGCACGACTGCCAACTTGGAGATCACATCATCCTGTCAAACAACGGCAGTTTGGCCGGCCACGTCATCGTCGGAGATCACGCGATTGTCTCCGGACTCGCCGCGGTTCATCAATTTTGCCGAATTGGCAAGCACGCGATCATTGGCGGACTCTCGAAGGTGGTGCAGGACGTGCCGCCGTTCATGATCATCGATGGAAATCCTGCCTCCACGCGCGGGCTGAACCTCGTCGGCTTGCAGCGGCGTGGCTTTTCCGACGAGGCAATCAAGTCGCTCAAGTCCGGCTACAAGAAGTTGTTTTTGAAAAAGGACGGCAACTTGGCGACTGCCTTGGAGGTCTTGAAATCCAGCAACTCCGCGCCAACGCCCGAGCTTGCGCATTTGATGGAGTTCATCGCGAGCTCCCAGCGCGGGGTGACGCGCTGAGGGCCGCTTGATCTTCGCAATTGACCGGCGGGGGCGCGGCTTCCTAGGTTTCCTGCGTGACTCTCCTTGACGGCATCCTCATGTTGCGCCCCCTTTTGCTCGGGGTGGCTGCCCGCTGACGCTTCTTCGCTCCACCATCGCTCACTCGCCGCCGCTTTGGTGGCGTTGCCAATTTTCCTGAATCGCCCGAAATTTCCCCAATGCACCCGACTTCTCTGACGAAATACCGGCCCTTTCCGCCGGTTTCCCTGCCCGACCGCACCTGGCCGGACCAGCACCTAAGGCACGCGCCGCAGTGGTGCTCGGTGGATCTGCGCGATGGGAATCAGGCGCTGCCGCAACCAATGTCGATCGAGGAGAAAATTGAGTTTTTCGATCTGCTCGTCCGCGTCGGATTCAAGCAAATCGAAGTCGGATTCCCCTCCGCCGCCGACACGGAATTCAACTTCCTGCGTCGTTTGATCGATGAGAACCGGATCCCGGATGACGTCACCATCCAAGTGCTGGTGCAGACGCGCGAGCCCTTGATTCGCCGGACTTTCGAGGCCATCGACGGCGCGAAACGGGCGATCGTCCACATTTATAACTCGACCTCGCCGCTTCAGCGGCGTGTGACTTTTGGCGATGCGACACGCGAGTCGATCCGGCAAATTGCGCTGGACGGCGCGGCTTTGGTGAAAAAATTGGTGCCCAGCATCCCGCGCACCGAGGTGGTTTTACAATACTCCCCCGAGTCATTTTCCGACACCGAGTTGGATTTCGCCCTGGAGTGCTGCAACGGCGTGATCGACATTTGGCAACCGACTCCCGAGCGGAAAATGATCATCAACCTGCCGGATACCGTTCAATGGACCACGCCCAATGTGCACGCGGACATGATTGAATGGATGTGCCGGAATTTGAAAAACCGCGAGTCCGTGGTGGTTTCGCTGCACACGCACAACGACCGCGGCACGGGGGTCGCCGCCACCGAGCTCGGGCTCATGGCGGGCGCGGACCGGGTGGAGGGCACGCTTTTCGGCAATGGCGAGCGGACGGGAAATTTGGACATCGTCACCGTCGCGCTGAATTTGAACAGCCACGGCATCCCCTCCGGACTGGATTTTTCCGACCTGCAATCGATCCGCAATGTTTACGAGCGAGTCACGCGGCTGAGCGTCCCCGAGCGCCAACCCTACGCGGGCGAACTGGTGTTCACCGCCTTTTCCGGCTCCCACCAAGATGCCATCAAAAAAGGCCTCGACCGGCGCGCCAAGGAGACTCAAGCGGACCCGGCCACCCCGTGGGGCGTGCCTTACCTCACCATCGACCCGCAAGACATCGGCCGCTCTTACGAAGCGATCATTCGCATCAATTCTCAGTCGGGAAAAGGCGGCGTCGCCTACGTGCTCGACCGCGAACATGGCTTTGATTTGCCAAAATCCATGCACCCGCAAGTGGGCAAACGCATCTACGACCTTGCCGATGAGCACGGGCGCGAGCTGTCCACCGATGAAATCCGCGACGCATTTTTCCGGGAATTTGTCAATTTAGCCACCCCACTCGATGTCACTGCCTACGAGCTGGTTCATCAAACCGGCGAGCGCGGGCAAGTCCAATGTCGGGCGAAAATCACCTTGAATGGCGCGGAACAGGCCATCGAAGGCCTTGGCAACGGGCCGATCAATGCCTTCGTGCATGCCCTCGAAAGCATCGGGCTGAAGGATTTCAAAGTGACTGACTACCGGTCCCACGCCGTGCGGGGTGGCTCGGACGCCAACGCCGCAGCCTACGTCCAGCTTCAAGCGGAGGACGGGCGCCTGCTGTGGGGCGCGGGGGTGGATCCATCCATCGAAATGGCGGGGCTGAAAGCTCTCGTCACCGCATGGAACCTGCTGCGAACCTGCTAGGAGATTTCTTCCACCACGGGGAATCGGCGGCACGGGAGTGCAACCAGATGACAATTGCTTTGCGAGTCGATCGTAGAGGCAGCTGCTTGTTCCGTCGCTTTGTCATGCGGACCACAGCCGGCAAGCCGTTCCGATTTCTTCCAAATTTGATGAACCTGAACCACCCACTCCGCCCATGCCTCTGGGCCGCCCTTCTCTCAGTTTTTCACCCGGCATCCGCCCAAAGCTCGGCCGATTGGACAAAACTAACCGGCGTGACGCCAAATCCAAACACTCCGGGAGACTTCATCATCCATTCCGCTCCGGCCGCCCTCAAGGTCGCGGCCAAGGTCGTCATCCCGCACGATCTCTTCTCGGTCACCTCATTCACGGTGGAAGACGGCGCGGCGGCGACGGATCTGCTACTAGCCAATGGCATCACCGAAGTCGGCGGTGCCTGCGGATTCGTAAAAAACGGCAGAGGCACGCTTTCCGTGGACGGCGAAGTGAAGCTCGGAGGCTTCATCACCGTCTATGACGGCACGCTCGATTTTTCCAAAGCCTCGCTGGCCCCGGGAGTGCGCGTCAATCTACTAGGAAACTCCAAACTCATCCCACCCGCTTCCGGCACGCCGATTTCTGAAATCCACATCAATGACACCAAGCTCAAGCCCGGGCTTTGGGGGCCACCGGGCAGCAAGGCCGCCAACGAATCTCCCATGCTCGGTGGCTTGGCCAAACTGCCGGATAGCGGGCCCTCGCGTCGCGAAATTTGGCAAAATCTGAAATATGGAATCTTCAGCCACTACGTCTGGAATGGCTATGGCATGAACGCTCTTCAGCCGAACGAGGACGGAACGCGCGCCCAGACAATCGATGAAATGGCTGAAATTTTCGATGTGGAAAACTACGTCAATCAATTGCTGGAGGCTGAAGCGCAATACGTCGTGTTCACCGCCTGGCATTCCGGCACTTGCCCGCTGTTTCCCAGCGCCGCCATGGAAAAATGGGCACCAGACAGACCGAGCTGCCCGAAGCATGATCTGCTAGGCAGGGTGCTCGACGCTTGCCGCGCCAAGGGCATCCGCACCTTCTTCTACTGCCATCCCTATCAGCCAGTCGCGAATCCACACAACGACTGGATCAACGACCTCTTCGCCGAGTTGGTGGATCGCTACAGCTCGCGCCTCGATGGCATCTGGATCGATGAAAATTTCCAAGACTGCACGCAGGACAAGCTGGTGGATTACCGCCGCCTCATGAAAACGATCAAAGAGCGCAACCCGGATCTGGTGCTGACTCATAACAACGGCGGCTACCAGAGTTATGGCGTGGATGAGGGCGTCCAGGAAGTCCAGTGGGAATACCATGAGGGACGCATGGCCTCGACCTATCAGATCTTCAATCAGACCGCGAAATCGCCTGAGGACATGCTCATCACCACCGTCATCCAAGCGGCGGCCAACACCATGGGCGGCGGCATCCAGTGGAGCATCGATGCCCATGGCCCCGGAAAAAATTCGCGCGGCGGCCTCGATCCAAGCGCCCGACCAATCCTCGACGGCTTCGTAAAACTCTTCAAACCGATCGCCGAGTCCGTCAAAAACACCCGCCCTAGCAATTCCTACCCGCCGCCATTCAGCGGCGCAGTGGTGAAACTTTCCACCCTGTCTTGGGGCGTGGCAACCCAGTCAGCTAACGGGCTAAAAGAATTTCTCCACGTCCTCAAAGCCCCCGCCGGCAACTCGCTGACCCTGCCACCACCCGCCGATGGCAAGGTCTTCACCAAAGCCCGCCTGCTCGCTGGCGGCCACGCAGTTTCTCTATCACAAAGCAAGCGCGGCATCACGCTGACGCTGCCAACCGGTGTCTCCTGGCAGAAGCCAAATACGGTCATCGTCATGGATGTGCTCGCGCCAGGCGGCGTTGGCTTGATCAACAACACAAGCCGCGCGGTGAATTATCTTGGCAACTCGTGGACCTATCAACAAAACGGCAAGACCGGCGAATTCAGCAACGATTCGCACCGCACCACGGCCGATGGCGACTCGTTTTCATTCACTTTCGACGGCACCGACATCGCATGGATCAGCAGCCGCGGCGCGGATCGTGGCTTGGTCGAAATCGCCATCGACGGTGTTTCCCACGGAAGCGTCGATCTCTCGAAAGGTAGCGGAAACTTCCTAACCGTATTTTCCAAAAGCGGCCTGACGCGCGGCAAGCACATCCTCACCGGAACCAAGCGCGGCGGCGTGCTAATGACGGTCGATGCCTTCCAAGTGAGCGAGCTCATCAACGATCATGATTCCGACGTGGCGTTTCCCGCAACCACACGCTACGGAGCCACGGCCGCCGCGCTAACAGGCAACTGGGAGCCCCGCGCCGCCAGTTGGATCAATGGCCAAAGTTTCAGCTTTACCTTTCATGGGACAGGCGTGGAAATCCTAGGCGGGGCCGCCCATGGCAGCGGTGACCTTGCAATCACCATCGATGGACAAGCGCATTCCACCGTGAGTTGCAATGTGGACCCAGCGACCCGCAGCTTGGCAAAAATCACCGGCCTATCAGAGAAAGAACACACGGTATTGGGTCAATACACCAATCCCCATCCCGCAGGGTTCATTTCCGCGCTCGACGGCTTCATCGTGACCCGCCCGGATTTCTGGAAGTCTCAGAAAAATCGCGGACTCGGCGAGCTCAACGACGACGCCCACGTCAGCGAAATAAAAGGCTCAACCGGGAGCTATACCTTCAACGGCTCCGGAGTGGAAATTTACACCACCAAGGATCACGAGTCACGCACCGCCCACTACACCTTGGAAGGCGGCGGCAGCTCCTTGTGGGTCGGCCTCAATCATTACTCACCGGTCACGCTTCCCGGCTGCAATGTCTTCCGTTATCCCAACCTACAGCCTAACACATATACCGTCGGATTCACCAACGCGGCAAATCCCAAGGGTGCCAATTTTTCGTTCGTGAGGCTAAACATCGACGCCCTGCGCGTTTACAAAGGCGAATCGTCATCGGCCACTCCGCTGGTTTGGGGAGAATCCGGCCGCGGCGGCAGCGGCACCTGGGATGCGAGCCGCAGCTTGAACTGGCACGACGGCGTATCCACCAGCGCATGGCTGGACCTCGGAGCGCTCGATCACGCCGCCATCTTCGGCGGGAAACCCGGCACCGTGACGCTCGGGAATGCCGTGAATGCAAACCACCTCAGCTTCCGCCAAGACGGCTACACCCTGCAAGGCGGAACCCTTACCCTCACCGGCATCAAGCCCGCGATCTCCACCGCCGACGGGGTGGTCGCAAGACTGGCGTGCGCCATCGCCAGCAACAACGGACTAACCAAACTCGGTGACGGAACACTCACTCTGGCGGGGACCAACCTTATATCGGGAGACATCAACGTGACGGCCGGAACGCTTGTGCTGAGCGCGTCCTCAACGCTCAGCGGAGGCAATCTAGCCGTCAGCGACGGCGCACTGTGCCAAGTGGAGAATCCGGACGGCGCAATCGCGGATTCCGCGCACCTCATGCTTGGTGGAAATTCAAAGTTGTATCTATCCGCCGGTGTCACCGAGAAAATCGCCGCACTCAGCATCCACGGTGTCGTCCAGCCAGCAGGCCAATACAGCGCCGCCACGCACCCGGACATCATCCGGGGAGCGGGCGTTCTTGCCGTGGGCGGCCCGTGAGCGCATGCCTTTTTTCGCTGAATCGCTCAAGCTCAGGGCCGGAGACGCCCCAGCCGACAAGCCACCAGCCAGCTCCGTCACACCGGGGGTGGGAAATTCACCAAGCCGAAAAATTTGCCATGGCCGCAGGGCGGAACGAATGCTACCTCTGCCCCGGATGTTCGAAGTCAGACAGAAACCCGATATGGTCGAGCGCGCCTTGCTCGTGCGCTTTTATTTTGATGCTCGTGAGGCCACGGAATCCGAATCCTTGCTTGAGGAGCTTGCGGAATTGGTCAAGACGCTCGGCATCGAGGTGGTGGAGTCCGTACTTTGCCGCAGCCGTGAAAAGCACAAGAAATTCCTCTGCGGCACCGGAAAAGCCGCTGAAATGGTCGAACTCGCCCGCGCACATGACTGCGACGTCATCGTCATCGACAACGGCCTCGCACCCTCCCAACAACGGGAGTGGGAAAAACTCGCGGACCTTTGCGTGATCGACCGCGAGGAGGTGATCCTCGATATTTTCGCCAAACGCGCGCAAACCAAGGAAGCGCGCCTCCAAGTGGAGCTCGCACGCATGCAATACGCGCTGCCGCGCCTCGCACGGATGTGGGGGCACCTTGACCGCGAATCCGCCGGCTCTGGCGGCGGCGCGGGCGGCGGCGCTTCCCGCGGCATGGGCGAAAAACAAATCGAGGTGGACCGCCGCCTCGCATACCAAACGATCGACCGCGCAAAACGCGAAATTGAAATCGTCCGCAAACAACGCCGGACTCAACGCAAGGAGCGCGAAAAACTGGAAACCCCGCACGCCGCCATCGTCGGCTACACCAATGCCGGAAAATCCACCTTGCTCAACACCCTCAGCGGCGCGGATGTGATGGCCAAAGACATGCTCTTCGCCACTCTGGATACCACCACACGGCGCATCGAACTCCCTGACGGTCAACCGCTTCTAATCACCGACACGGTCGGATTCGTCCGCAATCTCCCGCACCGCTTGGTCGAGGCCTTCAAGGCGACTCTCGAAGAGGCGACCCTCGCAGATTTCCTCATCCACGTCCTGGATGCCAGTTCGCTGGAGGTGGACCGGCTCCACGACACGACCCTCGAAGTCTTGGGCGAGCTGGAGGCCTTGGATAAGCCCATCATCACCGTTCTCAATAAAATCGACCGCGTCACCGACCCCTTCGCGCTCATCGCCCTTGAGAAAAAATTTCCTGACGCGCTCCATGCCTCCGCCGTGACCGGAGAAGGCTTGGAGGAGCTGCTGCGGCTCTGCTCGCAAGTTCTTGCCGACCGCGTCCACCGCCAAGAATACCGCATCCCTCAGCACCGCGCCGACCTGGTCAGCCTCCTCCACCGCGAGGCAAAGGTGCTTTCCACCGACTACGAGGGCGACGACATCCTCGTCAGCGCCGTCGTCCCGGCCGCGATTGCCGGGCGGCTTGAAGCATTTGCCGTCGTCCCTGCGTAAGACTTTTCCCGCGATTTTTCACCTGCCCCATGTTCCGCTCCGTCTCCGTCATTTTGCTGCTTTTGTTGCCCACCCTTCAGGCGCAACCCGCGCCCGCGCCGACTCCCGCACCCGGCCGCTCGGTCCTACGCGCCATCCCGATTGGCGGGGAGGAAACCACGCCGCCACCACGCCCAAGCGCTCCTCTGAGCCGCCCCGTCTTGCGCGCCGAGCCAGTCGCCCCACTCACTCCGCCGCCACCGACCGCAGCGCCGAATCCACCCCCAGAAGTCCTGCACGCCACCCCGATCCAAGCCATCGCCCTACCATCGCCACTCGATGTGAAACCCAGCGGCGAGGATGCGATCCGCCTGCAAATTTTCTTGGATGAATCGAAATTCGGCCCCGGTGTCATCGATGGCAAACCCGGCCGCTTCACCGAACTGGCGGTCCAATCCTGGAACGAAGTCCACGGCCATTCGGTGACGGATTGGGTGGCGGTGAACACCACCGCTCGCAAAGCGGTCCCAAACCCGCTCGCCGTCGCAATCGTCCCGGAAGCCGCCGCAAAATGGGTGGATCCCACCCTACCACTCACCTCACGCGCGCTCCAAGCCAAGCGCAAGCGCATGAGCTACCGCAGTCTCGCGGAGTTCATGTCGGAGCGCTACCACTGCGATATCCCCTTCCTCATGGCCCTCAATGGCAGCTCGAAAATGAACAATCTCAAGCTTGGCGACAGCATCACCGTCCCGAACGTGAGCCCCTTTCGGATCGAAGCGCTCACCGGAGCTGGCTACAAGGCCGACGCGGTGATGAGCCAGCGCCACGCCGTCGTGGACACAAAAATCAACCAAGTGCGCATCTTCGAGGCCGCTCCCACCGCCCTCATCATTGCCGAGCCCGGTGCCGCGCCAGTCACCCCGGCCGCCCGCCCGAACCGCGGCCTCATCGCTTCATTCCCAATCACTCCCGGACAGGAGAAATTTATCAAATTCGGCACTTGGGAGGTCCGAAATGCGGTCGAACTCCCCTACTGGCGCTACGATCAAAAATTGTTGGATACCGGCAAGCGCAGCTCAGACGCCCAAGCCCTCAACATCCCACCCGGCCCGAACAGCCCGGTCGGGATCCTCTGGTGCGGCCTCAGCAAGCCCGGCATCGGCCTCCACGGAACCTCGGACCCGGAAACCATCGGCCGCGCGCGCAGCTCAGGCTGCATCCGCCTTGCCAACTGGGACGCCATCCGCCTGCCATCCTTGATCCGCCCCGGCACCACCGTGGAAATTCGCTAGAATCCTGCCATGTCCCCTGCCACCAAGTCCAAGCTCGGCCTCGCGTTTTGCGGACTTGTCCTGCTCTACTTGCTTGGCGACCTCTGGTTTTTTTACGGCCCTCTCCGCCAAAAAATGGATCTCACCAAGCCGGAATGATACGGCGACCACCG
>JBILPN010000614.1:0-2726 GCA_044373865.1 Luteolibacter sp.
GATGAGCACTATCAGCGAGAACACGGCAGCCTTCCACGCGGTGCGGGCGTGGCCATCCCGGTCTTCTCCCTGCGCAGCGAAATGAGCTTGGGCGTCGGCGAATTTGCCGACCTGAAAGCTCTTGGCGATTGGGCGCAAGCGGTGAATTTGAAGTTGATCCAAATTCTCCCGATCAACGACACCACATCGAGCCATGATTGGCGGGACTCCTATCCTTATTCCGCGATCAGCGTCTTCGCCTTGCACCCACTTTATTTGCGGATCGACGATTTGGAATACAAGATGCCAGCGAGTTTCACGGCCGAGCTCGACACCGCGCGCGTCACCTTGAATGCGCTCAATCAGGTGGACTACGAAGCGGTGATGAAGGTGAAAATCCACTTGAGCCGGGAAATTTTCGCCAAGCACCACAAGGCCATCATCCGAGGCTCGCGCTTTGAGCGCTTCCTCGACATCAACCGCGAATGGGTGGTCCCATATGCGGTGTTTTGCGTGAAGCGAGATTTCTTCGGAACGGCGGATTTCTCACAATGGCAGGACTGGGCGGTGTTCGATCGGCAGCAGGTCGATGCCCTGATGGATCCAGCGCATCCCGAGTTTCTCGCCGTCGCCTACGCGATTTGGCTTCAATCTGAGCTCGATCACCAATTGTCCACCGCCGTGCTTCACCTGCACGCGAAAGGACTGGCCTTGAAGGGGGATCTACCGATCGGCATCAACCGCCAGTCAGTCGATGCATGGGCTGCGCCGCACTTGTTCAAGATGAATGCGCAAGCCGGTGCGCCGCCGGATGCCTTCGCAATCAAAGGCCAGAACTGGGGATTTCCAACCTATCATTGGGAGGTCATGAGGCAAGACGACTTCGCATGGTGGCGCTCGCGCTTTGCGCAGCTCAGCCGTTATTTTGACGCCTATCGGATTGATCACATCCTCGGATTTTTCCGCATCTGGCAGGTCCCGTATGAGCAGGTCGAGGGGATCATGGGCTTCTTCGACCCAGCGCTGCCGATTCCTCTCGACGAGATTCGTGCGCGCGGAATCCGCTTTGATTTGCAGCGGTATTGTCGGCCATATTTGCGCGATCATTTCCTTGAGGAACGGTTTGGCGATGCCGTTGCCGAGGTGAAAGAGCGCTACTTGGACGACAGCGGTTCTGGCTTTTGGAGCTTGCGGAAATTCATTGGAACTCAGCGGAAAATCCTCGAACACTTTCAACATGAACCTCAGACGGAACGCAGCGAGCGCATCCGGACCGGACTGATGGATACGGTGAGTGATGTGCTGTTTTTTGAGGTCGCAGGCTCGCAGGGCAGCTTGTTCCACCCGCGCTGCAACCTTCAAACCACCAAGTCCTATCAAGAGCTCGATGCGGATGCGCGCTGGCGTGTGGAGCAATTGTATGCTGATTACTTCTACAGTCGGCAGGAGGATTTCTGGCAAGCGCAAGGCTATCAAAAACTCCCGGCCATGCGCCGCGCCAGCCAGATGTTGCTGTGTGGCGAGGATCTCGGAATGGTCCCGGCCTGCGTGCCCGGGGTGCTGCGGGAACTTGGGATTCTCTCGCTAGAAATCCAACGGATGCCGAAGACTTCCAACGCGGAATTTTCAAATCCTGCCGACGCGCCTTACATGAGCGTGGTCAGTCCATCCACACATGACATGACCACGCTGCGTGCCTGGTGGCGGGAGGACTATCACTGCACCTCACGCTTTGCCTGGCAAATGCTCGGAATTTCCCACCCGGACCCAGAACTTTCCGGAGAACTCGCAACGCGCATCATCTGGCAACACCTCGACTCGCCTGCGATGTGGGCGGTCTTCCCCTTGCAGGATCTCCTGGCGATGGACGAGGACTTGCGTCACCCACAACCGGAGTTTGAAAGAATCAATGTGCCGGCCATCATGCCCTACTACTGGCGCTACCGCAAGCACCTGAGCTTGGAGCAATTGCGCACGAGCCATGCGTTCAACGCACGCTTGCAAGCGCTAATCACGGAATCCGGGCGCACCATGACATGAGAGGCCGCGCGTGATGCAGGGCGAGGCTGCCCGCACTCCCTAACATCCAAGAGCAACTTTTCAGCGCTCCTCCCAAAGCTCCTCGTGATGCTCGGCAGACTTCGGTTCAAGATGGGAAATCACCCGTCCGTGAGGATGCAGCAACTTGGCGACAGCCGCCTCCACTTCGGTTGCTGCGTGGTGCGCCGCGCCGACCGTTAGATCGTCATCAAACACCAAGTGAAACTCAACCCAGTGCGTTCTCCCGGAATGCCTGTGCCTGAAGTTATGGAACGAAAGCCCGCGACTCGCCACCTCGCGCCCGAGCAATTCACAAATTTCCCGCTCCACTTTTGGATCCGCCTCGTCGAGCAAGCCCCCCAGACTTTCACGAATCAAACGGTAACCCACCCACAAAATGTTGAGAGCCGCCAGCACTGCGGCGATGGGATCCCACCACAAGAACCCCGTCCAATGAATCAGCGCCAGCGCGAGTAAAACCGCGACGCTCGACCACACATCCGTTAGGACGTGCAGACCATTCGCCTTGAGCAGCGGCGAGTTCGACTTTTTCCCCACCCGCACCAAGGACAGCCCGAGGACTAAATTCAGCACCGCGGCCAAAGCCGTCACCCACACACCGAAGCCGATGTTGGTGATGGTCACGCCGAAGATGAACTGCCGCACCGCCTCATACAAAATGAGCACGGCGGCCGCGGAAATCATCG
>JBILPN010000616.1:0-2724 GCA_044373865.1 Luteolibacter sp.
GTCCGCGCCCGTCCAGACGCCGGCCGACGAATCCACGACATAAACGAGCGTGGTGCCGCTGACCGCCAAATGGCCGGTGACGCCCGCCGGTTCCGTGCCCAGCGTATAGCCGGTGGTGGCGCTGACTTGACCCACCAAAGGATAGCTGTTGCCGGGCGTCGCTGCACCCGAAATGCTTTTCACGTTGATGGTCACGTTGGCCACCGTCGCCACGGCCGTCCCAGGCAGGAGCGCCGCGGTGGTCGTGCCGGGGTTCTGCACGGTGTTGAATTCCAGCGTGCAGGGATCGGCCAGCGCGAGCGAAGCCGGCTGCCACTGGCTGGTGCCCGAAACGGTCACGCCCAGCGTGGCGTTGGCGCTGACGGTGGCCGCGCCGGTGCCCGCATGCGTGGAGGGAACCACCAGTTTGCCAGCACTGACGAGCGTGGGCCCGGTGTAAGTGATGGACGCGCCGGAAAGGGTCAGCGTGCCTTTGGTGACGGCGGTGTCGTTCAAGGTCAGTCCGCCACCCATGGAAGAAACGTCCGTGAGTAGGTTCTTGGTCACGGTGATGGTCTTGCCGTTGCTGTCGAAGATCGCACCCCCCGACTTGATCCAAATATTGTCCACCTTGAGGTAATCGGAATTGCTGGCGAGGGCCTTGAGGGTGCCGCCATGAAGGTTGAGTGTGGAACTGTAAGTGCTCTTACTTTCATAGACCCCGCGCACCGCCACGACACCGCCTTCAAGGTCGATCATGGCCGTCACGACCCCGGCCCCGGTAGTTAAGGGACCGACGCGAAGACTATGTGCGAGAGAGTCCCCTGCGTCCGTAAAGCCAAGGCTGCCACCCGTGATCTTGAAGTTGACCGTGGGGGAATTGGCCGCGGTATTGCCAAGGATAAAAAGGGCGCCTGCGTTTCCGATTCCCACAGTCACCGTTCCGCCCAGCACATTCAAGGTCGCCCCGTCCGTCGTGTTGCCCACCACGAGGCTGTTGGTGCTTTCAATGGTCCCACCCGTATTCACGTTGACCGTGGCTTCCTTGATGGTGAACGCCGCACCGCTGTTGGTCGCCTTGCCGCCGGAGTTGATGTTCAGCGTGCTGGTTGCTGTGCTATTGCCATCAAAAGTCAGGGCAGCGGCGCGAGAGAGTGTGACGTTCGACCCGATGGTCGTGGTGACGCCACTGCCCAGCGTGACGTTGTCGTTGCTCAAGGTGACGACGCGCTCCGTCGCGACGTCGGACTGCAGGGTGTAATTGCCCAGGGTGAATGCCAGCGCGGCATTTCCGGTCGTGATCGCGCTTTTCACAGTCACGGTGCCGACGCCGCTCACATTGAAGGTGGCGGTGTCGCTATTGGCCCAAGGCCCGGTGGTAAATCCGCCTTGAACACCGGTCTCCCAGTCGCCACTGCCGCCGGTCCAAGTGCGGGCGGCCGCGTGTGCGGCGGGCGTAGCGAGTAGACCAAGCAGCGCCGCGATGGCGCTGGCGAGTGGGAAGGAGAGGCGGGCGGAGTTGAGGATGCGGGGTTTCATGGGGTTGACTATTGGAAGGGAATCATCAGTTGCTGGTTGCGGACGAGGGGAATCAAGGCATTTGGGTGACCTTGAGGCGGGCGAAGTTTTTGACCGGGGTGCCCGGCGTGAAGCTATAGCTAATCGAGCCAGCGCTTTCCACGACCGGGGGTTTGGCCAGGGTGGTCCATGATCCGGCGGTGAGCAGGGTGGAACTCTCGATCTCGTAGGTGATTCCGGTGGCGTCGAGCCGCTTGGAAAAGCTGAGGGTGCCTGCGTTGAAGCTGCTGATGGCAGAGTTAGCCACCGTCGGGTCCTGGCCGGCGATGGCATATTCGACCAGGTTGCTGATGCCGTCCTTGTCGAAGTCATCATTGGGGCCTTGTTGACCACTCGGAACCGTGCCGTTGGCGAAGGCGCCGGTGATCCACGAGGAGAATCCAGCCGGGCCGACCGGGCCGTTTGCGACTGTGAGCGTGCCGTCGCCAGTGATCTGCTGGATGCCAATGATGGGGGAGGCCGAGCCTTCTTTTCCATAAATGCCCGCGACCTGCTCCGTGCTGCCGATGATCAGTTTGTCCACCTTGTCGGTGCCGGTGTAGGTGAGGTCGAGGGTCGCGCCGGTGCTGGCGATGGTCACGGTGGAGGCATCGTTGGCGGTGTTAGCGTTGAGCGGGTCCGGGGCATTGCTCAGAGTGAGCGTGCCGGCGTTGACGGTGGTGTTGCCGCTGTAGGTGCTGGTGCCGGAGAGGGTTTGGGTGCGCCCGCTGCTATTCATCACCAGCGAGGTGATCCTGCCGTTGCTGCCGTTCGTGATGGTACCGATGAAGTTCCGGTCGGCAGTCAGCCCGGCCAGGGTCAGGATGGAGTCGCTGGTGGTCGAATGGTTGACGATCTTGCCGGTGGTGTTCGTGCCAGCCAGACCCGCGACCGTCTGGTTGAAACCATTGAGGTCCACGTAACCGGTGCCGCTCAGATCGACGGCGTCCAGATTCACCACCGCCCCGGTGGCGAGGGCGTCATTGGCACCCAGCTTGAGAATGCTGTCGTTCAAGATGGCGGTGACAGCCCAAATGTTAGCCGTCGAATTGATTGTCCAATTGCCATTCACATTGCCGTCCACCGTGGCGTTGGGCGCGTTGATCCGGCTGTTGAGGATGCCGAAGTTGCCGAGGTTCTGACATCGGAACGAGATGCTGCTCGAAAACGTGTCAGCGGTGATCGTGG
>JBILPN010000615.1:0-2724 GCA_044373865.1 Luteolibacter sp.
GTTCCTGAGCCCGGACGGCGAAGTGGTGGAAAAGAAAACGGACGGCTATTTGCCGATGCCAGACGGACACGGCAAAGTCATGCAGTTTTCCGATCCGATGATCACGACGACGCCAATACATCCGCACAATGGCAGCAGCTCGCATCCGACAAAGGTTCAATGACACAGCTCTCACGATCGAAGCTCTGAATCTCCTTGGGTTTCTCCGAACCCACCCAGCGCAATTTGCCATTTTCCAAATTAACACCGACTATACCCTAATTTGCAGGGAGGCACCCGAGTGCGGAGTTTTCGGGCCAATCCTCTTCACTCCGCTCGGCTCCCTTCACTCCATGGCCTGCGCTCGTCCCTCGCTTGCCCATTCCGTTCCGTTCGCTCCGCTGCTTGCTGGACTAGGGGACTGAACTGCGGGCGACACGAAAACCGAGGTAGCTGTCCGAATACGACGGGCTGCTGTCGTAGCAATATGCGACGCGGCAGTAGGGCGCGTAGTCATCCCAACTGCCACCCCGGACCACCCGGAACGCGCCCGATGCAGCCCCCAATGGATCCGTCACTGGACCAGGTGGGTAGGCAGCATACCAGTCAGCGCACCGCTCCCACACGTTGCCATGCATATCCTGCAAGCCCCAAGCATTGGCTTTTTTTCGACCCACCGGCTGTGTCTTGCGGCCGCTGTTTGCAGAATACCATGCCATTTGGTCCAGATCACCGGCATGAGGACCTGTCGTTCCCGCTCGGCAGGCATATTCCCACTGCGCCTCCGTCGGCAGGGAAAATTCGCCTACTCCCGCGGCGGCGGCTTGGTTGACTTTTTCCATGAATCCGTCTGGCCCGGCAATGTCATTCCAACTCACACTTTCTACCGGTAAATCATCGCCTCGAAAATGGCTTGGATTGCTTCCCATCACCGCCCGCCACTGCGCTTGGGTGGTTTCCGTTTTGGCCAACCAGAAACCCTTGCTGATCTTCACTAGGTGCTGCACTTCGCTAGACATACGCCCCAGTTCTCCCGCCGGACTCCCCATCAGAAACTCCCCCGGCGGAATCCAGCAGAAGGTCATGTTCACGCCGGGGGCGATTTCCAGCAACTTCTCTTCACCGGGATTGCTGCCGATGAATTTCGGCTTCGGCAGCGGCTTGAGGGTCACCCCCAGCACCAGCGGCTCCCCGACCTCCACCCTGCCTGCCAGACCCGCTTCTTCATAAGCTTCCAAGCGGAGTTGGTAGCTCACCGCCGTCCCCGGCGACACAGCAGTCAGCACGAACGGGGGTTTCCCCAAGCTCTTCCCACCCTCCAGCACCTCCGCCCCTGTTGGCTCGCTCGTCACAGTCACCTTCTGAGCGGAGGCTTTCAGCTTCCCCTCCAGCATCAGCATGCTCCCTAGCTCCACTTTTCCTCCAAGCGCTTCTTCCTCATAGCCCGGCAGCCGTAAGGTCAGCGCAACCTCGCTACCCACCTCGCGTGGCTCACTCTCCCACGGCGTCACTCCCAAGACCTTCTCGTCTTCCAACACATCGGCTCCGGCTGGCTCGCTCGTCACAGTCACTTTTTGAGGCTGAGCCTGTAACTTCACCGGCGATGCCAAACGTGTCTCACCCTCCATCACTTCCTCACGCAGCTCGACGGCGATGTAGTCCGGCAGCTCAAGGTGCCCCTCCCACGCCTGCCCGCCAGGCAGGCCCTTCAATTCCAGCGGCGTCACCCCTAACTCAGCTCCGCCGCTGTCAAACACCCCCGCACCGCTGGGCTCACTCGTCAGCACCAGCCCTCCAGGTGCCGCAGAAAAAATCGAAATATCACCCGCGCCCGCCAGCCACCACCATCCACCTAACCCCAGCAAAAGCACCGCCACCATCGCCAGCACGGCGGGCACTCGCGCCTTCGCGTTTGCGGCTTGGGGAGCGACCACCGATGGAACGCTCTCCGGCAATTTCCCAGTTCCCAAGGCAAGATTCCATGCCTCAGCGCTCTGCCAGCGTTCATCGATCGGCAGCTTCAAGGCCCGGTCGATCCCGGCAAGAAATGCCTCCGAGTAACGACCCTGCAACTCCTGCCGCTCACACAGCGGCCGCCAGGGATCGCCCATCGTCCGATCATTGGTCTTCGGTGGTGTCTCGCCCGTGATCACCTTCACCAGCGTCGCACCCAGCGCATAAAGGTCGCTCCACGGCCCCACATTTCCCCGAGTTTGCAGCTGCTCAAAGGGCGTGTAGCCCGCGCTCTCCACCACGGTCAGCGAGCGTTCGGAAAGCCGCTGCCGGGCCGAGCCGAAGTCGATCACCACAGGCAAACCTTCGTTGGTGATCAGGAGATTCCCCGGCTTGATGTCCCGGTGGTAGATCCCGCGGTCGTGCAAGTGGCACAGCGCATCCAAGATCCGGCCAAGCCAGCGTTTTAGCTCTGCCTCCGAAAACGGCTTTCCATCTCGTTGCTTGGCCATGTCATCCAGCGCGACACCCTCCACGAACGGCATCACGAAGTAGGCAGTGCCGAAGGCCCCAAAAGACCGCAGCACCTTGACGATTCCAGGGTGATCTAGCGACGCCAGCATCGCCGCCTCCTTCGAAAAGTTTTCCAGCGACCAGAGGAAATTTTCCATATCATCGCCCTGCGTGTGGCGCGGCGCGACGGTCAGCGAACTCGGATCGCGGAAACAGAACTGAACCGGCAGGTTCTCTTTGATGACCACATGACGGTCCAAGCTGGTGTCTCTCGCAAGG
>JBILPN010000081.1:0-9590 GCA_044373865.1 Luteolibacter sp.
CGCACCATTTCACAGGCGATGCGAAACTGTGAACCCGAGCGCTGCTGGCTGCCGATTTGAAACATCCGGTTCTTCTCACGCACCACGTCACTCACCGCACGGCCTTCCTTGATGGTCATGGTGAGTGGCTTTTGAACATAGATATCCTTACCTAACAAAGCTGCCGCGATCACTGGCTCAGCATGCCAATGATCTGGCGTGCTGATTGAAACCGCATCAATGTCTGAATGTTGAAGCGCCTCACGATAGTCGCCATAAGTGGCGACTTTGAGGTCGATGTTCTTTTTCTTGTAGTGTGCATCGACCATCTCCTTGCCATCCGCTAGACGTAGAGAATCGACGTCGCAAACCGCGACGAGGCGGGCAGCATTCTGTCGAAGAATGCCAGGCATATCCATATCGCGCCCGATTCGGCCGCAGCCGATCTGAAGGATATTGATCTTATTGCTTGGAGCATCCGCGCCGAGGACGCGTGATGGAATGATCGTCGGGAAGCCGATGGCGGCACCAGCGAGGCCCGTGGTTTTAAGAAAAGTCCGGCGTGAGTTGTGAGCTTCGATTTTCATAGGGTCTGTGGAAGAATCAAGGATGAGATGGAGTGAGTTGGAAAATGCGGAAGGCAGTCGATGAGCCACGATTTACTGACGACTCATGGCATAGGCATCCATGATGGTGCGGTATTTCGAGAGAATGTTAGGAACTTCCCAGGCAGGCATTTTTCCAGCTTCAAGGTAGGCCAGAAATTTTTCGGCGACCTTGCCGAAATGAGCCTCGTGGCCGAGGTGGTATTCAGCAGGGATCTTGACGATCCAGGCGGCGGGGGATTTCTCCACGCTGATGCCCGGCCAGATGGCGGCAGCGGCGGCAAGCGCCTTGGCCAGAGAAGAATCCAGGCTAGCGGCATCCACACCTTCGCGAGCTTCTAGATAGAGAACAGGCTTGTAGCCTTGTTCTGCGCCCTGGCGGATGATGGCAGATGCCTTGGTCCCGCGGAGCAGCGAGAAATGAGTGTCACCGCCGCCGGCGGGAGCTTCGTAATTCCAGATGACCGAGACCTTGGCATGAACGCCGCCAAGCAAGAAAGTGAACTCGCCGTTGCATGGGATATCCAAGCTTCCATCGGCAGCTTTCCACGAGTTCAGATAGTCAGGAAACTCGCCAATCTTGGTCGAGCGAGTGAACTCGGCGAGAGTGAGCCGGGTGTTCCAGGTTTTGGCACTCAAGACTTTTGCATCGTTCAAACCAAGGGCGCGATCAGGGAAAAGCTCCCATTGCACAAGATCCACCAAGTGAGTGGTAACATCAACGATCCCCTCCCCTTGTTGCGTGACATCGTAGAACCAAGCTGGGCGCTGGAGCGGTGCGCCTGCGACCATTTTGTAGAAGTGATGAACGCTTTCCTTGGTCACTGAGGGATCATCCGGAGTGCCGGGATCAATGCTCCCAAAAAACTCTGTTTGATGGGCGAAAAAGCGCTGCAACTGAGTGGTGATTTCGTGACGTTCAGTCATGATATCATACAACATGAGCTTTTTCGCTTCTGCGATGGAGTAAGCCTCCTGCAGCAGCTTGAAATCCGCAGGCGTGATTGCCATTGGCTTGTCAGATAGAACGTGAAACCCTGCCTTGACCGCTTCAAGAATGTGGCGAGTTTTGTCGCGGTTGTTGCCTGCGAGAACCACGATGTTGCCAGCTTTGTCCGCAATCATGCGGTCGCGGAAATCGCTGCCGGTGTAGACTTTCGACACCCAAGTTGTTGGACTTTCCGGGCGTGTGTTGAAGCGCTCGATGCGCTCCTGATGGAGAGTCAGGTCCGGCCCATCAGGCGCATAGATGTGCACCACTGGCGAGACACTCGGGAACATATTCTTCTGCACCAGCGCGGCATGGAAGTGCCCTGGATCAAGGGTGATCAATTGAAAAGGCTTGGTGGCTTCAGCGAAGGCCGGCGCAGTTCCGCTTAGAACGAAACTTGCGCAAGTGATGACAGTTTTCACAAATGGATGGCTCATGGATTTACGATGGGAAAAAATTTAGATCAAGGATTGGGGCGGTCACTGGAGAACTCAGCGAAGTGCTTCGCAACGCCGGCAGATTCTGCGGTTCCGGAGAAGACGAGCACTCGGTAGCGAAGACGAAGTTTTTCAGCCTTCGCCAAGCGGGTGCTTTTTTGATCGACAGGCCAAAACATCGGAGTGGGCGAGAGAAAACCGTAATCCCGAGTGAACCACTGAGAAGGGAACCCAGGATTTTGCGGGTGTTGCAAAATTGCGAGACCCTCCTTGATTTTTTCACCCCTTGCCCCGAAGCAGGCGAGCCAAGGAGAAGCTTTGCCAAAAGTCCCCTTCTCACCCATTGCCCCTTCCGCGTTGATCATCGTGCCGCCGAAAGCAGGTGTGAGATCCGGATCCATGCGCACGCTGAAAAGCGAATGATTCGTCTTCTTGATTTCCACGTCTTCGAGCGCCTCGAGCGTGATGTCGAAATCGATCTGCCGCAGTGCATCTGAAGGCGCGCTGATCACGATGCGCCGAGTGTCGCGGATGGGTTGGCTGGCACCCGGTCGCTTCCAATCGCAGGTGTCCGTGATGACAATTTCGCCGCCGGCACTTGATTCCAATTTAGCACCTTGAGAAAAGATTTGCCCGCGCTCCAAGCCTTCCTGCCAGTAGTTTCCGCCGTTGAGCATATCACAAGCAAAGAACAGCGAGCTATGGTGTGGGTATTCGCCATTGCGCATTGAAGTGACCGATGCGCCAGACGGGCCATTCACGGGAAAGAGGAACGGATACTTCTCATCGCTTGCGAAACGATAACTGGTGAAAAATTTACCCCCGATGCTCACATCGATGCGAGATCCAATTTTAGTGGCGCTGAGCTTTTGCTGGGCGTGCAGCGGAAGGCAAAAGAAAGCGAAGGACAGGGCACACAACGCGGGCTTGAGCATGGTGGATGATTTCATGTGGAGTGGTTCGAGGCTCGTCAAACGTTGGGTTTTCAGCGAGATGCTTGCATAAAAGAGCCCGAGCGCTTAGTCACGTATTCACGTGGATCGACGATGCAGGTACGAGTATCTAAAATTTTCATTGGTGGCCAAGCTTTGATCGAGGACCTGTCAATTTTCCATCCACCTTTGCCATTCCGCTTCTGCGGAGGCGGGATCGATCACCCGGTCAGCGGCGATCACCCGGTATTTCCGGCTAGACACAGCGGGATGTGCATCATCCAAGGTGAGAGGCTTTTCCATCACCGGATTGAAATTCACAAATGGAGCGCCGTGGTGCGCATTGGAGTCCCAAACACGGACCTTCTCAGGCGAGCCAGCCAGCTTTTCTGCCGCACTCATCATCAGCAAAGAGGCCATGCCCCCACTTGGAGTCGCACCGCTGAGAACCACCCAGCGAGCCGGTGAGCCATTCGCCTCATCGCGCCCCTTCCCGCCGCTGGTCGTCATGGTGCTGTTGTCCTTATTCCAGAAACTCGGCCCCCGCCATGAAAACCCGCTGTAGCGATATTCCACAATTTTCACCGGACTCCCAACCGCCTTTTGACGCAGCGAAAGATCGAGCACTGTGGCATCCGTCCGGAGAGTCACACCCAAACGCACGGTTTCATGGATCACAGCCATTGGCGAAGCACCTGGCTTCTTCACCACGGTTTCATTGATGAGCTCCCACTCGGCTTGGTCGGGCTTGTTGGAGAGGTTTTTCACGCTGCGCGCCACGTGAGCGCCTTGCCCCTCCTGAATTTCCCAGCAATTGAACTTCTTGCCCTCCACCTCAATAAATTTCCATGGCCACCAGAGCCCGAGATGGTGCAAGTGATCGGATGGTTGAATCGTCGTGCACTCAAAGCCAGAAGGCGTTCGCAGCGGGTGAATGAATGCGCTGGCGGCAAACTTATCACCACCGATGGGCGCGGAAAGCGGCTCATGTTGCCAAGCAAAAATCTGATTTCCACCCTGCTGAAGTTCCACCGCCGCCTCCCCGCCCGTGGCGATGGCAGCGGATCCAAACGCCCAGATCAGTGGCACAATGAACTTTCGATCGATGAATTTTCTCATCGCTTGGTCAATTGGGTTTTTCATGGAGTGATGTTGTGAAAATTGCACGCCGCCCTCAGGTCACCAAGAGCAAAGATCTGCGACTTTAAGTGCTTTGGAGCGCAAACTCGCATAATTACGCCCTCGACGCCGGATTCTTTCAAATCATGCCTTGCGAAAAAACCAGCAATTCACCCGAAAATCCCACGCCCTCATGACAGCTGCTCCTCTGCCGCAGCACTGCCCAACACGTGCTCTAGCAACTGCACCATTGCATGCGCCGCGTGCTTTCCCGTTTCTAAAACCTCGTGGTGATCCAAAGTCGCTGGCGTGATCCCCGCCGCCCAATTCGTCAGACAGGAAAATGCCGCAACATTCAAACCCAAGGAGCGCGCTTGAAGAGTCTCCAAAACTGTGCTCATGCCAACCGCATCCGCACCGATGGCACGTAGCATGCGAATTTCAGCTGGCGTTTCATACTGCGGCCCGCGCAAGCCTGCATACACTCCCTCATGCAAAATCATCCCCAAATGTGCGGCGGCTTGGCGAAATTCATCACGCCAGCCCGCATGATAGGCCACTGACATATCGATGAAATCCGCGCCCTGCAGCGGCGTGTCCCCCGTGAGATTCAGGTGATCACTCAGCATCATCCAAGTTCCCGGCGCAAAATCCCGATTCAGAGTGCCAGCAGCGTTGGTTAGAATCAACTTCCCAATTCCCTCCTCCGCCATCCAGCGCACACCCGCCGTCACCTGCCGCGGCCCGTGGCCCTCGTAAAGATGCACCCGCCCCTTCATCAAAACCACGGAGGTGTTGCCGATTTTCCCAAAAATGAACTTCCCCGCGTGCCCGGGCACCGACGAGGCAGGCAGGCCCGCGGCAGAGAATGACACCTCGCGTTCGACCGCCACCGCATCTGCAAGTGGCCCAAGTCCAGATCCCAAGACAATTCCAATCATCCGCCAAGCATAGCCAAGCCAGCCGAAGATGGAACTCAAAACTTACGCCCTGCCGCCATCCCCAGCGCTGCGGACTCACGCGCGACTGGCATTCATCAACTCTTCAATCTCATCAGCCTCAATCGGGATCGTTCCCATTAGATCAAAGTTCCCCTTTGCGCCGATGACCACATCATTCTCCAAACGCACCCCTAGCGACTCCTCACGGATGTAGATGCCTGGCTCAATGGTGAAAACCATGCCCTCGGCAAATGGCTCGTGTGGTGGGCACACATCATGCACATCCAAGCCAAGATGGTGCGAAGTGCCATGCATGAAATACTTCTTCACCAAGGCCTTATCCGGGCCCTGCGCACGCGCTTCTTTCGCCGAAAAAAGCCCCAATCCCACCAACTCGTGCTCCATCAACTCGATGACCTGCTTCTGATATTCCAACGGCGTATTCCCCGGCCGCAACAATGCATTCGCCCCGTGAAAAACCCGCAAAACCGCATCATACACATCGCGCTGACGGCGGTTGAAGCGGCCATTGACCGGAATCGTCCGCGTCAAATCCGAGGCCCATCCGGCATATTCAGCCGCCACGTCCATCAGGACCATGTCGCCATCTTTGCAGACCTGGTCATTCGACACATAATGCAGCACACACGCGTTTTTCCCCGTGCCAATGATCGGCGCGTAAGCAAAACCACGTGAACCGCGGCGCACGAATTCATGCACCAACTCCGCCTCGATCTCCCACTCGCCGACACCCGGCTTGACGAAATCCAGCAAGCGCCGGAAGCCCGCTTCCGTGATATTGCAAGCGCGCTGGATCATGTCCAACTCCACCGGGTGCTTGGTGATTCGCAGTCGGTGAAGCAGCGGAGCCAAGCGCTCATAACGGTGCAAGGGGTAGCGCGCTTGGCACTCCTTGATGAATCTCGCATTCCGCGTCTCCACCACCACACTTGCCCGCAAGTGCTCGTTGGTCGCAAGATAGATGTGCTCCACCTGCGGCACCATCCGATGCAAAAACGCGTCGAATCCCCGCACCCACTCCACCCGCCCGATTCCCGTCGCCGCACGTGCCTGCTCCTTGCTCAGCTTCTCCCCCTCCCAAATTGCAATCAACTCACTCGTCTCCTGCACAAACAAAATTTCCCGCTCATTCGGATCCGCCGCATCCGGCATCAACACCAACACGGTTTCCTCCTGATCGACCCCAGTCAGGTAGAATAAATCGCTATTCTGCTTAAATGCCAAAGTCCCATCCGCATTCGTCGGATAGATGTCGTTCGCATGCAAAATGACCATGCTGTTCGGCTTCAACAAGGCCCGCAAGCTCTCGCGATTGTGAATAAAAAATTCAGTTGGAATGGGGTCGTAGCGCACGCCCATGAGTCCATGCGATCCCGCGGCCAAGATCAACCTAGATTTCAGCAATCCCACGCAGCACGGAGTCCGCAACTCACTCCTCCATCAACCAATCCCCGCCCGACACGCGCCGCTCTTCATCCACCATGCCGAGCCACTCCCACACCCAAGCCTGCAAAATCTGGCTATCGCGCGCCACCACCGTCGTCTGCGTCCGCCGGTATTCACTGCCCTCGATCTCCCCGGCGGAAAGCCCTTCAAAAACATCCAGTGCGGCTAACAACTCCAAATCCACGGCATAAACCTCGCCCTGGATTTCATCACCAACCGCATCCAGCACGATTCCCGGATACCAATCCATCCGGTACATCCGCCCACAAATCGTCCCCGCCGTCACAAACTCCGCGCCCGCCATCCGGAAATGATTCGAACCTCCCTTGCGGAGTGTCCCGTAAACAAAAACCATCTCGGACGCGGGCTTCATGACGACAAGAATGCGTGAAACTCACTTCGAGGTCCGATGCCCGATCTCGTTATCCAAAATTTGCCGAAGCTCATCAAGCCCCTGATCTTCTTCCGCAGAAATCGGAATGATGTCAATTTTCGGGAAGCGATCACGGAAAACCGCTAAATTTTCCGCCGCCCCCTCGAGATCCATTTTATTAGCGATGATCTTCCATGGGAAACGCGCAAGCTCATCATCGTATTCCTTGATCTCGCGTCGCAGAATTTCCAAATCCGAGATTGGGTCACGCCCCTCACTGCCCGCCATATCGATGACAAAAAGCAGCACCCGGCAACGCGTGATGTGCCGCAGGAACTCATGCCCAAGCCCACGGTTCTCATGCGCACCCTCGATCAACCCTGGAATGTCCGCAATCGTGCAGCGGCGGTATCCCGGAAACTCAACGACGCCGACCACGGGCTGGAGCGTCGTGAACGGGTAGGATGCCACCTTTGGCTTCGCCGCAGAAAGCTTGCCAAGCAGCGTGGATTTCCCCGCATTTGGGAAGCCAACCAAGCCCGCATCCGCGATGCGGCGGAGCTCAAGATAAAACACGCTTTGCTCACCCGGAGTGCCCAAGGTGTGCTCGACGGGTGTCCGGTTTGTCGCCGTTTTGAAATTCCAGTTCCCCTGTCCAGGCTCGCCACCCTTGCACAAAACAAATTCTTGGCCGATCTCGGTCAAATCCGCAATTGGCTCCAAATCAATCCCTTCGTCACTCCGCTCGAACTCGACGGCTTCCTGCACAGTCACCGCGTTGCTGCGATACACCACCGTGCCCGGAGGAACTTTGCCGACCACTCGCTTGCCGCTTTTCCCTGTTTTCCGCCCGCCCGCGCCATTTTTCCCATCTTCAGCAATGAGCTTTGGATCATAGTGATAAGCGCGCAAATTATCGGTTGATGGATCCACCACGAGAATGATGTCGCCACCCGCCCCGCCGTCGCCACCATCGGGTCCACCACGCGGCACAAACTTCTCGCGCCGCCAAGATACCACGCCATTTCCGCCGTCGCCGGCCTTTCCGAAAATGCGGATGTGATCAATAAACATGGGCGGACACTCGCCACCAGGCCGCCAATGGTCAACGGCAATGGTAAGATTTCCGCGCCAATTTCATCCTCGCACGAAATCGCCGTCTTGCCGACCACCCCAAAAAAATCCGACAAAGCCCCGCCACAAGCAAAAACGAGCTTGCCCGCCCGCGGATTTCCCCCTAATAACCTCAATCAGACACGGGCCATGCACGGTGAAATTTCCAATTTCCCCGTCTTCCCGCTGCAAGATTCCGGCCCCCAGCCGCTCAATGATTTTTCTGGAACGACCTACCATGACACTCAAAACCGATGATTTCCATCGGTTGGACCTCGCTGTCTCCGATCTATGATCCGGCGCCTCGTCCATCGTTCCGCACCCTTCTTCGCACTGGATCAGTGCCGCGGACTTGTCCGCTCGCACCCCGGCGCGTCGCACCTACCCACTGGAGGACAAAGCCATCGCTAAGCCACAAAGAGACCAAAACAGGGGTCGTTTCCGCGATATGACGCGGATTAACGACCGAATCCGCGCCCCGAAAGTCCGCGTCGTGCTCGCCAATGGCGACCAACTCGGCGTCATGAGCTCACGGGAAGCCCTCGCAAAAGCCCAATCCCTCGGACTCGACCTCGTCGAAATCGCCGGCCAAGTGGACCCACCCGTCTGCAAAATCGTCGATTACGGGAAATACAAATACGAGCAGGCCAAGTTGAAAAAACAGAAGTCGAAAAGCTCAACCCGCATGAAGGAAGTGAAATTCCGCGTCGGCACCGGGCAGCACGACTACAACATCAAGCTGGGCCGGGCGGAAGGTTTCCTGGAAGCCAACCACAAATGCCGTTTCGTCCTGCAATTCCGCGGTCGTGAAAACGCACACAAGGATCTCGGCTTCGTGGTGCTCAACCGCATCATTGAGGACCTGAAATCCATGGCACAAGTGGACCAAGCTCCACGCCTCAACGGTCGCGCCGTGGCGATGATCCTCTCCCCGCTCCCCGCGCACCAACGCAAGCGGAAGTTCCACCTCTTCCACGGTGAATTGATGGAAGAAGATGACTTCGAGGAGGACGAAGCCGCCAATGGTGACGATGCCGATGACGATTTCGTCCCGGATGAAGTGCCTGACGAAGTGCTTGATGCCCCAGCGGCTGAAGCGCCCGCCAAGTCCGCCGCCACCGCTGAAGAAGCGAGCTAAGCTCCGCTTTTTCCGCACGCACCCCATTCACCGATGCTCTACCTTTTTGACATCGACGGCACGCTGGTTGACACCGGCGGTGCCGGAATGGCGGCCTTGCAAGAAGCCACCGCCGAAATTTTTGGCGACAGCGGACCGGCGCTTGATCTCGCCGGCAGCACGGACCTTGGCCTAATCGCTAAAATTCATGCTCACTTCGAGGTGGAAGCCACCCCGGAGCGAATCGATTCCTATTTTGAAGCCTACCTCAAGCGCTTGGAGTGGAATCTCGCGGAGGGAAATTTCCCAGGCCGCGTCTTCGACGGCGTGGCGGAGTTGCTCGATGGCTTGGAACTTCGCTCCGGCGCCTGCCTCGGCCTCCTGACCGGCAACATCGCGGGAGGAGCGGCCGCGAAAATGCGCCACTTCGGCCTCGCAAGTCACTTCCCATTCGGCGCTTACGGCTGTGACCACGCAGACCGAAATTTGCTAGGCCCGGTGGCGCTTGCACGCGCA
>JBILPN010000617.1:0-2711 GCA_044373865.1 Luteolibacter sp.
TAAAACGCCTCGGCTATCAGACGGTGATGACGCGCCGCAGTGACTATTTCATCTCGCTTCCTCAGCGGGTCAGCACCGCAAATCGCTACAAAAATGCGATTTTTGTGAGCATCCACTACAATTACACGTGGAAGCAGCAGGTCAGCGGACTGGAAACTTTCTATCACAACGCGGAAGGCAAACGCCTCGCGCAATATGTGCAAAGCAGCCTCATCCGCCGCACTCGGTCCGTGGATCGCAGCGCGAAATACGCACGCTACTACGTCATCCGAAACTGCACACTCCCATCCATCTTGGTGGAAGGTGGCTTCGTCAGCAACACGGCGGAGCGCAATCGCATGAAATCTGGCTTCTTCCGCGACGCTATCGCCCAAGGGGTGGTGGATGGCATCCAACGCTATCGCCGCGGTTATTGATTTTAGCATGCAAGGCGCCCGCACGACGCCTACATTAACGGCATGGCCGCCGTCACTCTTGCTGAAATGCTCGCCCTTGAGGCGGACGCAATCGCGTCTTCCGGTTCTGAGGAAGCCTTACTGAATGCCGCTGGAGAAAATTTAGGCTGGGCGATCCACCGGTATTTCCCCACCCCGGGCACGCTCATCGGCTATCTCGGGAAAGGCCACAATGCCGGTGATGCTCTCGTTGCCATGCGTGTGCTGCGTGACCACTGTGGCTGGAATGTCGAGGCTAGGCTCGCATTCCCAATCTCACAATGTGCGCCGCTCACCCGCAAAAAGTGGCTGGAACTCGGACTGAACCACGCGCTGGCGCAAGCGCCCACACCTCCTCCTTCCCGCAAAAATTGGGTCCTGCTCGACGGACTTGTCGGAACCCGTGGAGCGGGTCCACTCCGCGCTCCTCTGGACGGCCTCGCCGCAGAAATGGCATGGCTCCGGAACTCGCACGCGGCTCGCGTCGCTGCCGTCGATCTCCCATCGGGCATCGATCCCGATACGGGCGAATTTTTTGAAAATTCGGTCCGCGCGGATGTCACCTTCATGATCGGCAGCCCCAAGCTCGGGCTCTTGCACGGCTGCGCCGCCAATGCCGTCGGCGCACTTGCTCTCGTCGAGGTCGCTTCACTCCACTCTCAAAAAGCCGGCGAATTTGAATTGATCTGCCCGCAATCCATGGACTTCGGCAAAGCCCCACGCGCCTTTGATTTTCACAAAGGCTTGGCCGGGCGAGTCGCCATTCTCGCAGGTTCCGAATGCTACAGCGGTGCCGCCGTGCTCGCGGCCTCCGGCGCATTGCGCGGCGGGGCCGGGTTGGTCAGCCTTTTCACACCCGCTTCGGCAAGCAGACAGATCTCCTGCAAATGCCCGCCCGAAGTCATGATCCGCAGCTGCTCAAGCCCCCAAGAATTGCTGGATTTCCGCTTCGACGCCTTGGTCGTCGGCTGTGGCCTCCATCCGGCTGACGGCTTTCTCGCTCCAGCTCTCACGGAACTGATCATGGAATGCAAGGCTCCCGTCGTCATCGACGCCGGGGCCTTGGATCTTCTCTCTCAATCCGGTAAAATCTCGCAGCTCAGCCCGAGGCACATTCTCACTCCGCACCCAGGCGAGTTCGCCGCCCTCGCTCCCGACCTCGCGAAACTGCCACGCGAAGCAGCAGCTCGGCTTTTCACCGAACGCTGTCCGGCGAGCTTGCTGCTCAAAGGCAGCAGGACTCTCATCACTCAGAAAAACCAAGCCATTTTTTGCAACTCAACGGGTGGCCCCGCGATGGCAAGCGGAGGGCAAGGCGACCTTCTCGCTGGGGTCATCGGTGCTCGCCTTGCCCATGGGGATTCGCCAATGCACGCCGCTGCACTCGCCGCTTGGGTCTGCGGGCGCAGCGCGGAAATCGCCCTCAATCAAGACCACATCTCAGAAGATTCCCTGCTGCCCAGCGATGTGCTGAATTTCCTCGGCGCCGCCTTCCTCGACTGGAGGGCCTGCCGCCGTTGATCAAACACCGGCGGATTCCGCCGCTTCATCTTCCGCAAGGGACCGATCAATTAGAAACGGCCCAAACGGGAAAAATGCTGCAAAAAAGGCTAGAACTGACTTCCCGAACGAAATCTTCCTCCCCACCAAGGCGAGCAGGATCGCAAAACAGTAAATAATGAACAAAACCCCGTGCGCCATCCCAAGCCACCGCACCGCCTCGGGAAGCCCCGCCAAATACTTGAGTGGCATCGCCACCCCAACCAGTAGGATAAAGGACGCGCCCTCCAGCATCCCAATCACTCGCAATCGCCCGAGACTCGTCTTTAAATTTGGCATGGCGTCAATCACGACTTAAGTCACCACCCCGCAACCAAAAAAAGGACCAATGGCATTAAAAACCATTGGTCCATCAATTCCGGGGGGGAGAATTTTGAATCAGTTTACGGCCACTGCGGAGGTGCCCGTCTCACCTGTGCGGATGCGAATCGCTTCCTCAACATTGGAGATGAAAACTTTACCGTCACCGATCTTACCGGTGTTCGCGCTCTTGACGATCGCAGAGGCCACGCCTTCTGCCTGCCCGTCATCAACGACGATCTCGATCTTCACTTTAGGAAGGAAATCCACCGTGTATTCGGAGCCTCGATAGATTTCCGTATGGCCCTTCTGACGACCGAAGCCTTTGACTTCGGTGACAGTCATGCCTTGCACACCCACCTCAGCGAGGGCCTCCTTGACTTCTTCAAGCTTAAATGGTTTGATGATCGCTTCAAT
>JBILPN010000082.1:0-9538 GCA_044373865.1 Luteolibacter sp.
GCCCCAGATCGAGGATGAGTGATTTCGTGGTGCCGCCATCGGTATCGAGGTATCCGGTTTCCGGGTTTCCGGCGGGCCAGCGGTTCGGCTCGTAATTGTGAAGGTAGAGGTGCGCCGCGGTGACGATTCCGCGGATGGGATAGCCCCAGTTGTGAGGGCGGCCGACGTCGTTGCGTTCTTTTCCGATGAGCACGTGATCGCGCTCGGGAATGATGCGACCGGCCTGGGTGCTTTCGAAAATGGGCCGCCAGCTTTTCCCGGTGATGGGCATCATACCACTGTCTTTTTCGGGGATAGCGGCATAGTCGAGGATGGTCTTGGCGATGTCGGTGAAGTCCACGAAATCTTCGATGGAGCGGCCGGGGCTTTGCATCCCACCGGGCCAGCGGACAGCAAGAGGGATGTGGTTGGAGTCGTGGTATGCGAAACCTTTCACACGGGGAAACGGCATGCCGTGGTCGCTGGTGACGATGACAAGCGTGTCCTCTAACTGGCCGCGGTTCTCCAACTCGGCAATCATGCGGGAGAGGTGCAGATCCATGTGTTCGACCTCCAAGGCGTAGTCCAACATGTCGTGGCGAACGGTTTCGTTGTCTGGCCAGTAGTTAGGGACACGGTCGATGTCCGAGAGTTGCTTGCCGCCTTTGGTTGCGCCCGATTGGAATTCATATTCGCGGTGAGGTTCTAGGGACCCATACCAGAAACACCAGGGTGCGTCCTTGGGCGCGGCATCAAGGAAGTCGGTGAAGTTCGCGGCGTAGTCGGTCGGGCTGATTTTTTTGGTGGTCGGAGCTGCCTTACGTTTGTCGAATGGCTTCCCGGCGATGAGGCGTGGTTTACCTTCCGCATCGTTGGCGATGCCCGGTCCCCAGCCTTTCCCGGTGATGCCGGCATGCCAGCCATTTTCCATGAGGACTTCCGGCCAGCTCTTGAAATGCTTTGGGAAATAGGCGAGATGATTGCCAGCGTCCTCGTTCTGCCAGAGGTGGCGTCCGGTGAGCACGATAGCGCGCGAGGGGGCGCATTTCGCCATCGGCGTGTAGGCGTTTTTGAAGAGCAAACCTTCACGGGCGATGCGGTCGAAGGCGGGCGTTTTCACCCAGCGTGTGTCGTAGGCCCCGGCGTGCAGACCCCAGTCGTCCGCGATGCAGAAGAGAATGTTCGGACGCCGGTTTTCTGCAGCGGAGCTGTGAAACGAACCAAAAACTAGGAACGCCGAAAAGATATAATATTTGATTCTAATTGAAGATGGCAATTTCATTTGTGCGAGCAATCTATAGGTGACACAAATCAATCACTCTCATCTTTTGGCGTGTGACCTTTGCGTTCCTCGCTGCCGCCAGCTTCGTTGCGTGGTGCATCCGGTTCATCATGAGTTGGCAAATATTGTTTGAAACGGGCGATGATCTCCTTGGATTCGGGATTCGCGGCCAGATTCTTGTGCTCCAACGGATCGGTGGAGTGGTCGTAGAGTTCTTCGGCACCGTCGGCCCTGCCACCATACCACGTGTAGCGGTAGCGTCCGTCCGTGAGGGAATGGTTCTTATTGTGGTAGGTGGTCAGTGTCGGCTGGTTCCACTCCATTTCCAGATTTTTCAGAAGCGGGGCAAAGCTTCGTCCTTCGTTTTCCGGGTTTGCTGGCAACCCGCAGAGTTCCACAAGGGTTGGATACATGTCGAGTAGGTTGACCACACCCTCACATTTGAATCCGGCTGCAGTCATTCCGGGGACACGGACGAAAAAAGGCACTCGCGCCGACTCCTCCCACAGGTCGGTTTTGCCGTATTTCATTTTTTCGCTTAGATGCCAGCCATGATCGCCCCAGATCATAACGATGGTGTTGTCGGCGTGTTTGCTTTTCTTCAGGGCATCAAAGACCACACCCAGACAGTAGTCCACATAACTGACATTGGCCAGATAGGCACGTTGCGCTTTGAGGTGCATGTCAGCCTTGTCTGCAAGTCCGAAAAGAGTATCCGGTTTGAAGATCGGCTTGCCGTTTTTACGGACGATGTCATCAAGATCATCGCGAAACAACTCAACGGGCTTAAGTTTATCGAGTGGATAGAGATCAAAGAACTGCTGAGGGACAAACCATGGCAGATGCGGCTTGGAAAGTCCTAGAGCAAGGAAAAATCGCTGATCACCGGAATCGCGTTGAAGTTCGTCGGCCGCCCATTTGCAGGCGAGATAATCTTTGGTTTCCTCGACCGGCGCCTTACAAGCTCCCCATTCCAACTGATTCTTTTCGCCCTTCAACCCCAGTGCGGCTGCGGGGGATTCCTGCCACAGCATTCCTTGGTTGCCGCCGCCGGGATCCACGACTTCTTGGAACGCCCACTGACCGTGATCGCTGCCCGATACCGTCGCATGGTGATGGAAAATTTTTCCGGCGGTAAGCGTACGATAGCCATGTTTGCCGAAGTATTCCGGCAGAGTGACCAGATCCTTGGCCATCGGAGCATTTTTCAAGTTCTGATCATTGCCGTAAACGCCAGTTGACGAGGCTCGCTTGCCAGTGAGTAGCGCAGAGCGTGTCGGACCACAGACGGGGGCGGGACAGTAGGCCTTGTGCATCACCATCGCCTGCTCTCTGGCCAAGCGATCGAGATTGGGAGTGATCGCCTGTGGATGGCCACCAAGGCAGCCCACCCAATCGTTCAGGTCATCAATGGCGATGAAAAGAACATTATACCTGTTTGAAGGTTGATCTGCGGCACATGCAATTCCACCCAGTGCCAGCGAAAACATGACTGGGACGGAACGAACCAGTTGTGGGATGACCAAAAGATATTTCATGGATAAGTATTGGAATATGTTCTTCAATCACCGACAACTTGTCAAAAAAGTTACCGCTGCACCACAAACACAGCACCCCTCTCTTGCCGATTCCAGTTTAGCCCCTCACTTAAAAGTTGCAATATGGCCAATCAACCACGCACCGCCCCCGCCCCATCAACTGATAGATTGGCAAACTGCTGCGGCTTCCCGGTTCAAAAATCACCAACCTGAAGTGCGCGGAAGGAGAGCCGGCCATTTTTCCCGTCTTGATAGGAGATGAAAAACTGTTGATTTTCCTCTGGGAAGCGAACCAACGTCTCCGACATCACTTTCCATTCGCCACCAGCTTCCGCTAGGAAGACAACCGGACTCATGTTGTAATCATTTCGTTCTTTCGGCCTTGCCACACCGGCAGTCTTGCCAGGCTTAAGAATCACCCGATGTTCTCCAATCACCGCCCTTACTTCCTTTGGGTACAAGTTCATCACCATTGCACCGTCTTTGGGAATGCCCTGAAGCGAGGCATCAATCACGGAGGTCCGGTATAGCATCTTGTCCTTATCTCCTTGAACGGGAAAAAACAGAACGAAGACAGACTTCATTCCAGCCGGGATCTTTGCTACAGAAACGGGCGCACCAGCCAAGTCGGCAGCGTTATAAAACACCACCTTCCCATCAAACAACGGAACCTTGGTTTTTGGAGAGAAAAATGACTCAGGAAACTTCATCTCCACCACCGCTTGATCGGGTGATTTTACTGCCAACCTGTCAACTCCCGAGCTGTCACGTTGGAAACAAAAAGTGCGGATCGTGACCGTGGAAGCGTCTTGTGCGAATGATACGCTCTGTAAGACAACTGCGATGAGCAGAAGAAAATATTTCATAGGGCCTGATTCAACATCAAATTTCAGTCGGCGACAACCACCTTACAGAAAGAATTGAGAAGCGCCGTCCGAAGTTTTGGTTTGCCGTGCTCACCAAGCTAGAGATCGGCTGAGTAGCCTTGTCTTGTGGATCAACAAACTCAGGATTTCTTTGCACCACGGCTTCACAATATGCGCGAGCCACCACATTCCCCGCTTTATCAAGCGCCTCTCCATACGAACGAATTTTAAAAGTATCCGAACGAACCGTGGCAGCATTTCCTAGAACCGTGAGCAAATCAGCCTGCATCAAATAGCCAGGTGCGCCTTGGGCGCTATCACCATTCAACGCCGCAGGATTCGCAAGGGCGAGATCACTGGTTTTAGCAGCTGTGATCTTGAAATTTCCACCTGAACCATCCGTCGCCGGATCATTTACGCCCGACTTCTCGATCGCGGCCTGCAGCGCTCCTGCAAGAGCCTTCTCCTCGGCGGAACCGAGTTGACGATTGACGAATTCCGCCATCGAGAGAAACGGCCCACGTGCCCGCACTTGCTTCACAATTTCATTGGCCAGTGACTCAATCTGCGACTCATTCAAATCGATCGGACCGCGCCAGAAACCATCCGGACTTGTTCGGTCAGACTGACCGTTGGGAATCCGGAACCTCGAGAACCGAGCCCCTTTCAGATCCGACTTTCCACTCAGTGAAGCTTTGGAAAGACTATTTGAAGAGGAAGTGCTATCTGGAGTCGCCAGAGCTAAAGCCCCCTCCCCCGTCATTGACGAAAGCACCGCTTTCCAAGCGTTCACGGAAATGGAGTTGACGTTGAATGCCCCGCTCACCACCTGATAGGCAGCTGCCTGCGAATAAGCGTTATTGCCCTTGAGTGTCGTCGCAAGATCCGAGCTAACAACACCATCTGAGAAATAGGGCTTGAGACGTTGATCCACCAGAGGGCTCTGAAGTTTTTTGCTTGGATCACTGGAGCCAAGGAAAGCCTCCACGAGTTGATCCCGGCTCTGACCGTCCCCATCCTTCGCCGCAGGAGCACGAGACTGAAGCCCAGAGAAGTAATAGCGATCGTAGAGAGCCGAGTTAAGCAAAAAGGAATGGTCTGCATATTGATAACCTGCGGCACCAGTCTCCAAGACGTTTGAGCCACTGATCAGCGGATGAGCATTGGAGTTCCCGATCGGGGCTGAGAAATGAGGGAGGTAAGTGCCAGCAGCAAGTTGTGCACTGTTCAGTGTGGAAAAGCTTTGAAGCGGCGCTAGCGGGACTTCGTAAATACTTCCAATGCGACGCCCCTTCGAGTCGGAATACCCCGTGATAAAATTCCCTCGATTGGAAGAAGCCTGAATGTTGATCCCGAGTTCCGGGAAGCGTGAAAGCGCAAGCTCGTGAGAGAAATGGGAGGGGTGTCCTTTGCTTCCATCTTTGGTTACCTTCTGTGAGATAGCGACTGAAGTGTGATTCTGATATGAAAACGGCTTTGCGACCCACAAGCCTTCCTCACCATCCGTGGTGCTACCGCTGGACGTCGTCTTGGCGTATGCACTGAAGAGCGCGAAAGGCTGGGTGTTTTTAATATTCTTCAAAGAAACTGTGGCGTGATCGAAGAGCTGCTCAGTTGTCCAGGTATCCGTTCCCTTCGGGGCGCGCACCCGGAGATTCTCCGCCTGAGGGTTTTTGCCCATCATTGCATTTTGCAGATCAGCTGCTTGGTCGTATTCAAAAACGAGAACTGAGCTGCGTGACAACTTTCCGGAACTGTGGCTGAGTGTCATCTCAACTGAAAACTTTTTTTCTGGCAGAGCAGGGTCAGGAATCGGTGTGGACTCGACGTAAAGCTCGTCTCCAAGCTTGAGCGGAATTCCGGACCAACGGTCAACCTCAGCGGCACCGATGACTTCAGTTTTGTAGGCTTGCTTGTCGCCAGGCGCTAGGAAATCGAGATCATATCCAACAGAAGGACCGTTCCATCCGGGAATCCCAACTCCGGTGGAGGTATCAGTGGCAGTGCTGCCACTGCGACCATCCTCGCTATTGGTGTTCCCCCAATCCCAGAACTTTTTATCCTCACCTTTCGCAGAAACTTCTGCATCCCAAGTTTGCCCAGCGGGAATGTTTGGACTGTAAACCTTGACTTCGCCAGGCAGCAGAGTTCCGGTGAGAGTCAGCCCGAAGCGCTTGCTTTGTCCACCCGCGGTGCTATTCAAATACATGAGAGAGAACGGAACTGGCTCAGTGGTCTGCGCTTTAGAATTCTTGAAGACTTGAAAAGCAAAGGGCACATTCACGAACTCCACCCGAAGATTGGTGAAGCGAAGAGGGACGTTGTATGGATTATGAAGAGTGATGATTGGCGAATACACCATGTGCAGCAGATAGTCGTAAGGACTGTCAAAAGTTCGCAGCTTTCTTTTCTCCTCGGCAGTTGCGTTAGGTGGAACTGGAATCCTGATATTTTCTTGAAGGCGGTCAGACCAACCACCGTGCATCAATGGATTCCCCCCCAAGGCGTCCTTCGGAATGGGAAAGGTTTTGGCTGGGTATCGATAGATATCCCGCGCTGCGAGAGCAAAGCTCATTTGGATTTTTGCAACCGATGGAAGAAGCACGGCTCCCGGCGGATCAATGAGCGAGAGAGTTGCAGAGGCGGCATTGGTCCCGTTGCTCTTTTTGCCAGTTCCCGCGGCCCAGCCCGCTGGTGCACTTGCGGTGAGCGTGGGCACACTCAGTCCACCCACCGTTTGATTTCTAAAATTCGCGGAATTGAACATGTTCGCCCATGAGATCGCACGCGCCCACGAAGGGTCGCCGTTGACCGCTCTTCCGAAGCTTTCTTCATAAATTCCTCTGTTTCTGTAATTTAACGGTAAATTGCCAGTTTTATGAGTTTCCTCCGCAAGGAGATTGAGATCCTTCTTGAGACCACCGTTCGCCACATCCACCAGCAGGCCAGTTGAGTCTGCGGTGAGGTCGTGCAATTTCAAATTCATCTTTCCAGGCGCCGCGTTGTAGGCAAATTCAGAAGTCGGCACAGAGATCATTTTCGAGACAAGAGAGCGGCCCACTGGCGTCTCCAAGTCCACATCAGCTTCCGCCAGAGATCCCACTCCAGCAACCGCTTCGAGCGATGGCCGCTGACCGCCGCCAAGCGCGGTGGAAGCCCCCGCGAGATCCTGAGAAGGACGCTTGATTCCCAAATTGATACGGGCTTTGGAGCCTTCATCCAGCACTGCATAAGCGTAACTCCCGATAACGGTTGATGAGTTTGCACCACTTCCTTTGATACCAATTTTCTTTGCGGTCACCGTCGGCGCCCCAGGATCGAGATTCTTGCTAGAAACAAGATCCAACACATCTTTCCCAACTCCAGGTGACGCTTTCGCAAAATCCTCTTTCTTCTGGTCAGCATCAGCTCCCGAGACCAACCACCTAACAAATTCAGCTTTCTTCGAGGATTTACTAAAGTCAGCAGGAGTGCTATCCGGGCCAAGTTTTTTTGATTTCCAGACACCTGTGATCATTTGCTGTGCTGCTGTGTCCCCGAGAATGCCACCGTTAGCGGTGACGCGTTGGTCGGGCCCCGCAGCAGCCTGCAAGTCACCAATTGCCAGCATGAGCGCGAGACGCGCGTTGGTCTGTGCCATGGCCATCGCGCTTGCTTGTGAAGACGACCTCAATGAGACGGTGGAAAGTGTCAACAACCCGACAGCAACAACCGTCAGCAGGATCATCAGCGAAAGCGTCACGATCAGTGCGAAACCACGTTGCTGGCTAGATTTCTTAGATGGGGGGTGGGTTTGGCGGTTCATCTTGTGCGTTGGCTGCGAGTCAATTTCGTGAAGCGGGAACCTACAGAAAATCTGTAGGCAGGACCGCGGTGCGACGGAAGGTCATGATGAGCATTGAGGAAGGGGCTCCACTTTTTCGGGAAAATTGTTGAAGGCATGTGCCCGGGTTTTGTGAATCTTTTGACCTGCAGTGTTGCTGCAATCCTTGGCTTTGCAATATGGCCAAACAACCAGTCCTCCAACGATCTTGCTTCGCCATGCAGCGAAAGTGCTTGCCCCTGAGGCGGAATTTCGTGATCGGCGATTCGCATTAATGTTGAAACCCGGAAGGTTTTTCTGCATGCGCTTGGCAGTTGGTGGCTTGAATCCAACAAAATCGACGATTGATTTGAAATATCCGAACTCGTTTTAAAATCTGACACGAAGGCACATCACAGGGCGCTTGCCTTGGAAAGACGGGCCCGAAGATTGGTGATTGAAAACCAGTGGGTGCTACAATTGATTTTTGAATTCATGGGTTGGTGATTCTGTTTTTGGATCTTTGGGTTCTTTCTCGGCGAATCCACGTGCCGGGCCTTCTCTTTGAATTGCGAAATTCACTGGCGTTTTCCCTCAGTCATCTGAAAACATCTCAAAGCCCTTCCGATTCCATGCCCATGCGAATGAACGTCGCGCTTTCGCGCGGACAAGCCGATACAAGGAAATTCCATGCGACGAGTCCAAAGGTTCTGCGAGATTGGTTGATTGGCCATATTGTGAAAAGCTGAAAAAATCAAACCATGAGCCCATGTGCCAAGTCGTAGAGATCTTGTAGCGAGCGACCAGTTTCTTGAACTTCCTGCAAAAACGGCAAGCAGCAGAAATTTTACAAACCCAACAAGCGAAATGAGCTTATTCACCAGATCATCCAGTGCCATCGGACTGGTTTTCGCATGCGCGCAAACACTTTTCGGCGCACTCGTTCCCAGCGCTTCCACGCCAACGATGGAAGTTTATGAGGAAGCCTCCGAAAAGCTCACCGCTTACACCGAGGTTCCTGGGCTCGCCCCATCACCCCACTTCGAGATCCGGGTGCGATCCGCCGCCACCAACAACCAATGGGTGCAATGTTTCACCAATTTCACCTACAATCGGGCCGCGGAGCTGCCGGATGTCGATGACGTCAATGGGGGGAACTCACCGGTTGTGGTCCAAAATTACCAGATGCTCACAAGCGGGTGGAGCCAAACCTATTCAAACATCGAAATGAGTCCTGACTCGACGGTGGAGGTCGAGATTTCCAAGATCGGAGGAGCATTGCTCGATGGACGAGCGTTCATTGACACATTCGCCGTCCACCCGGCCCAGAAGGTCTTTGATTCTAGCATGACCGACGGCAAGGTGTATTTTAAGATCAACAATCCCTGTCAGGTCGTCATCGACATCAACGGCCAGATGGATGATCACCATGCGGCGATCAATCCCGCAGCGGGGCCTGTGCATGCGGTCTCGCTCTTCGCCAATCCGATCCTGATCAAGCCGCCAGTCAGCGGTGCGGGAATCCTCAACGTGTTGCCTGGCGTCATGCCAAGTCCGGACCCGGCGACCTATGAGACGATGATCTTCCAGCCGGGGGTCCATCAAATCGGCACGGGATTCCCGATTCATCCGGGAAAATCCTATTACATTCCCGGCGATGCCATCGTTTACGGGACTTTCAACAACGGCAACGCCACTGCGGGAACCTACCGCACCAAGGGGGATCGGATCAAATTCTTCGGCTATGGCACACTTTCCGGCGCTCAGTTCACCCACTATCTCTACACCACGGAACCCTACCCCAACTTCGCGGACCGGGGGATCGTCATCGATCTTGCCGCAGAGTGCCAACTCTACGGCATCACCTTTGCGGACGGTGCCAATCATGCCACCCGGTTTGGCTCGACCGGCTATGAGGAATCCACGGTCTCCTGGGCGAAATTGGTCACCTGGCGGGCCAACGGTGATGGCTTGAGCGGGGCCTATCAGGTGGAAGATTGCTTCATCCGCGCCGCCGATGATGCTTCTTACATCAACGGTGACCGACGAAGATGTGTCTTCTGGAAGGATG
>JBILPN010000618.1:0-2709 GCA_044373865.1 Luteolibacter sp.
GGAGAGGGGCATGGTTTTTGACAAGGGGAAATTTGGCAGGGGCGGAAAAAAGTTTCTTGTGGCTCACTAAGTCCGCTTTTGGCGGGTGAAACCTGCCTCATCGGCGCGGATTAACCCACTCAGGGTATGGACAATTGAGATACGTGCGGTGAGGTTTCATGGCGGTCACCCATTGATTTTAGCTTCAATCAACCCCGAAAATTCATGATTTCTTCGCTGTTTCGGCTTCTATTCATCCTGCTTTTGGGCGGCTTTTCCTGCCTGCCCACGCAGGCGCAGAGGCAAATGGAGACTTTGAATCGGGGGCTGATCGCCATTCGAAAGAGCTCAACTCAGGTCTATCTGGGCTGGCGGCGCTTTGGAGACGACCCGTCGAACATCGCCTTCAACCTGTATCGATCCGCGAACGGGGGAGCCGCGGTCAAATTGAACGGAACACCGCTCAGCGCCACCACCGACTACACCGACAGCCCGGGCAGCAGCAATTTGAGTGCGAACGCTTATTCCTACTTCGTGCGCCCGATTCTCAATGGCGTCGAGCAGGGCAACTCGGAAACTGCGAGTTTAGGCGTAAATGCCGAACAAAAGCAATTTTTCACCCTTCCACTGCGTTCTGACACCGGGCCGAACGGACCGTATGACGTAAAATTCTGTTGGGTGGGGGACCTGGACGGTGATGGCGACTACGATTATGTGGTGGACCGGCTTTCCACACTCGGCGCACACGAGCAATTCATCGAAGCCTATCAAAATGATGGCACCTTTTTATGGCGCATGGCGATGGGTCCTAACAGTGTGAATCAATACTCCTACGAGCCGGGTTCGTCCGCCATCAGTGTTGGAGACACCGACAACGTTACGGTCTATGACATGGACGGTGACGGCAAGGCTGAGGTGCTGGTGCGGACCGCCGACGGAGTCCGCGTGACAAACGCGGCGGGAGTGGAGGTGGCCTTGATCCGTGCCGCGAATTCGACGAGCCAATTTCTATCGGTGATTGAGGGGGCCAGCGGTGTGGAGTTGGGGCGCGCTCCGCTGCCTAACGCATGGGCAGTGCATGGCACATTGACCAATAAAGCCATGATTGCCTACCTTGACGGCAAGCGCCCGAGTGTTGTGATGTATGGCTACAACCGTGCAGACAGCGGCGCGTTCTATCGGCAATTCACCGCATGGAACTTCCGCGCTGGCGCTCTCACTCAGTTGTGGACGCTTGCGCAAAATCCGAGGGTGATGCCCGGAGCGGAAGGCCACCAAGTCCGGATCGCGGATGTGGACAATGACGGCAAGGATGAGGTTTGCGACATCGGCCACGTGATTGATGACGACGGCACACAGTTGTTTGTGACTGAACTCACACACGGCGATCGATTTCACGTTGCGGATCTCAATCCTGAGCGACCCGGCTTGGAGACCTTTGCCATTCAACAATACAACCCGACCAGTCTGGCATCCGCGCTCTATGAGTCCGGGACTGGGAAGATGATAAAAAAGTGGTATTCCAACAGTTCGATCGATGTGGGGCGGGGGATTGCTCTCGATCTATCCGCCGCGCACAAAGGTTATGAAATGTACACCACCCAGCCTGGAATTTTCAATGCGCGAGGTGAGAAAATTTATACCAACAACGTCTGGGCGCCGGAGGGGATTTGGTGGGATGGAGATCTGGGGCGGGAATTCATGGATGGAGCCGGCTCAGGGGCATTAAGTCCGACCATTGACAAATTTTCCGAAGCGAACGGGACGAAATATCGGCTGTTTTCAATCTACAACGACTGGGGCAGCTACAGCACCCGGCAAGCGTATGGCGGGCGTCCGGCATTCTGGGGCGACCTCTTCGGAGATTGGCGTGAGGAGGTCGTGTTGATTCAAAGCGACTATGCCGCGCTGCGAATTTACACCAGCCATACGCCAGCCGCGCCCAATCGCATTTACACCTTGATGCATAACCCGCAGTATCGATGCCAAGCGACCACCAAAGGCTATGTGCAAGCGAGCTATGTGGACTACTACCTTGGCTACGGAATGTCGGAAGAGATTCCACCGCCACCGATGGTAGAGGCAAATCTCACTTGGGCAAGTGGCACGGTTTGGGAGGCGGGTGGTGTGGCCGCGTGGAAGAATGCGACGGGCCAGGCATCCACCTACACCCAAGGGGACAGCGTGTTGTTTGATCTGTCAGGTTCAAATGCGTCGAGCATCGCACTCAATGGGATGCTAACTCCATCGGCGGTGGCGTTTTTCAATCCACAAAATTTCATTCTTAGCGGGACCGGGAGCTTGGCCGGTGGCATGAGTTTTCAAAAATCCGGTGCAGGTGTGACCACACTCACTGGCACCCATGGATTCACGGGGCCCACCACGATTTGGGATGGTGCGTTGCAGGTGGATGGTCAGCTTTCCTCAAGCGCGGTGACCGTCTGGGGTGGGACGTGGGGTGGGGCGGCGGCCAAAGGCCAAAGTGGTGGGCGTCTGGCAGGTGTTGGCACAATCCGCCAGGCCGTCACCGTCGCAGATCGCGGGGCGGTGACTCCGGGGAGTGGGATGAATTCCCCGGGCAACTTGCGCGTTGGCAGCCTGAGTGCCAAGCATGGCGCGGTGTTGGCGCTCGATCTATCGGACGATCCAAGTGGGCTCAGCAAGGCGAATGATCGGATCACGGTGGAGGGGAATCTCAGCCTGTCAGGCACGGTCACCCTGCATATTCAG
>JBILPN010000619.1:0-2708 GCA_044373865.1 Luteolibacter sp.
TTTGGCGCTTTATGGTTTTTTCACCTTCGTGATGTTTGGAGCGGTCTATTTCATCGTGCCGCGTGTGACCCGGCGCGAGTGGCTTTCTCGCAGAATGATTTCCGTGCACTTCTTGCTTTCGGTTTATGGCATCATCACGGTTGCCTTGGTGGCACTTTTTGGTGGTCTTCAGCAGGGGATTGGTCAAGAGGATTGGACTCAGCCATGGGAAGGGGCTGCCACTCGTGCGTTCCCCTATGCGGTTGCAACGACGATTGCCTGGTGCTTCATCCTACTCTCAAACCTCTTTTTCTTCCTTCATCTTACGCTGATGTGGCTGCGTTTGGGACGTCGCAGTTCCCACCCAACGCTCTTGGTATCGCCTCATGGTCACGGTGCAGGCCCTCATGGTGAGGAAGGTGACATTGACAACGCCGGACCGGGCCACGTGGCTGCGCACTGAGCAAGATTTTAGATTTAAAGATCAATCACCCGTTTTTTCCAATGAGTTTCCGCACTTTCATTCTCGGATTATCCGCCAGCTTCGGTTTTGCCTGGCTCGCGATCATCGTTGTCCCCTATCTTAAAATGCGGGATTTGGAACCGATCCAGCTTTCCGAAGCCTTGGATGGGAAAACCGGGATTTTTCACCCGAAACGGACTGGCCGGGTTGCCAATGGTGCGGTCGTTTATGCGGAGAACGGTTGTTATCTTTGCCACACTCAGGTCGTGCGTCCGACGTATGCTGGAAATGACCTTTATCGCCCGGATTGGGGTGGCTTGAAGGCGGATCCAGATCGCGGCGACACCCGTCGTGAGACGAATGCCTATGATTTCGCTGGTGAGAAGTTTGCGCAACTCGGCGTGTCGCGGGTGGGGCCGGATTTGTCGAATCTTGGCCGGCGTGTTGAGACACTTGATGCCTCCAAAGCAGACCCAAGTAGGTGGCTGATGCAGCATCTTTACAATCCGCGGAGCTTTCCGGAACTGTGGAAGTCCACTTGTCCGCCGTCATCTTACATGTTCACGAAGCGCAAGGTGGGTCATGCCCCTGCGGAGTATGCGCTGCCACTCGGGGATGACGGAGTTTGGGAGGCCGTTCCTAGTTCTGACGCCAAAGCTTTGGTTTCCTACCTCTTGTCACTCAAGAAAGATCAGGCGGTTCCTGCCGCTCTCAACTTTTCTCCTGCGAAATCTGAAGCCGCAGCCTTGAAATAATTCAAACACTACTTAATCTCAATCATGTCACAGCCTAGCCACAAACCCGACCTTGATGAGTCGATCAATGTGACCGAGACGCATGGGCGTGTGGTCCGCGAGGCCGCAGCCTGCGCTCGCGAAAAGCGGATTGCTGATAACGGCTTGGCGCCGGTTTCACTTTGGGCCTTCGTCGCATGCGGGGTGGTCTTGCTGGTTGCCGGTGGAATTCTCGGTGGGGGCGGACGCTTGTTTGCTTACGGCACCATGTTCCGAGATGGCTACATCCGGACGGCTGCTGCTGGTGCAGATGAGGGTGGGGCGGTGCCTAAGGAAGCGCTTGCAGCATACATGGCGAAGGGTGCTAAAATTTACTCTTCCAAGTGCAACGGTTGTCACGGTGCAGATGGCAAGGGCAATGGATCAACCTTTCCTTCACTTGCGGGCTCGTCCTGGGTGACGGGTGAAACGGATCGTTTTGCCATGGTCATCTTGAATGGTCTGCAAGGTCCAATCAGCGATGGCAAGACTTATGGGGTGATGCCTCCGCAGGGAATCGGCATGACGGCGGAAGATTTGGCCGGGGTGATGACCTATCTACGGAATAATTTTGGAAACAGCGTTGGAGATGTGGTCACCATGGAAATGGCAGCAAAGGCTTTGGAAATTTCAGGAGCCCGGGCCAATGTCGGCCAGATGGTGACCGCGAGCGAACTGACAGCTGACCACGTCAAAGCCCTTCCCGGGACCCCGCTTGATCCTACCGCCATGGTCGATGCGGTCACTCTCGCACCCGTGGATGCACCTGCGCCTTGATCTCTTCGTTAAAATTTCCCATTCACCTTCACATCAACTTTACCCTGATTCAAATCCAAGCAGGCATCTGATATCGATTGATTGACCGCCTCAACCACTTTGAATTTACCCAAGCCGCAAGACGGAAATATGAGCTCTCACGCAACTTCACACGCCGGGCATGATGCCCATCACGACGAACATCACCACGACCCGGGCTTCATCCGCAAGTGGGTCTTTTCGACGGATCATAAGATCATCGGAATTCAGTATGGCATCACCGCGATGTTGTTTCTGGCCTTCGGGTTCTATCTGATGATGGTGATGCGCTGGAGTATCGCTTATCCCCACCAGCCTCTGCCGGAGTGGATGAGTTGGGTGTTCACCGACGGTTGGAAGGCTCGGTGGTTGCAGGATGGCAAGGTCACTGGTGAGACTTATAACATGTTTGGTGCGATGCACGGCACAATCATGGTTTTCTTGGGAATCGTGCCCTTGGGATTTGGTGCTTTCGGGAACTATGTCACACCGCTGCAGATTGGAGCGATCGACATGGCGTTCCCGAGACTGAACATGGCGAGCTACTGGATCTATCTCGTTGGTGGACTTGTGATGTGTGCATCGTTCTTCCTGGAGTCAGGGGCCGCCAAATCTGGGTGGACGAATTACTCTCCGCTAGCCGGCTTTGCGGATGGGCAGGTGGTGAACCAGTGGCTCGCGGGACAAACGCAGTGGTA
>JBILPN010000083.1:0-9533 GCA_044373865.1 Luteolibacter sp.
AAATTTTGCTGTCCTTCGAATCCATGGTGAATTCGTGGATTTCCCCAGTGGCGACGCCTGGCTGGACGCGAGTTTCCGGCGCGTCGGAGTATTCCGGGCCGATGATCGATTCCGCCTCCTCCGCGCTGCAGAAGGACGCGTGAGAGAAGAGGGCAAGGAATGAAATGACGCGGAGAATAGGCTTCATCGAGAGATCTGGAGTTTTCAGCCCCAAAAATACTCTCCGCGCCTGCTCACTCTGTCATGGGATTCCTACCACAAGCTCAAGCGAGGTTGGTGAAAACCGCTTGGACGTCGTCGTCATCCTCAATTTTATCCAAAATCGCCTCGACCTCCTCCATTTGCTCCTCGCTCAGCTCGATGGGCTGGGTCGGCAGGCGCTGGAGGCTCGACTTGCTAGGAACGATGCCGAGCGCCTCCACCGCGTGAGTCAGGCTGGCAAAGGCGCTGTATTCGCCGATGACCGACACGATCCCGTCATCCACGTGCATTTCCTCAAGGCCTGCATCGATGAGTTCCAGCTCGATTTCCTCCAGTTCGCGGCCGACTGGCACGGGGAACTCGATGACTGACTTCCGGTTGAACATGAAATCCAGCTGGCCGGCGTTCACGAGTTGGCCGCCATTTTTATTGAAGATGATTTTGAGGCTGCCGATGGTTCGGTTGGAATTATCCGTGGCGCACTCGACGATGAACAGCGAGCCATGCGGGCCTTTCCCCTCGTAGGTGACCTCCGTGATGTCGGCGGCGTCCTTGCCAGCGGCGCGTTTGATGGCGTTCTCGATGTTGTCACGCGAGAGGTTTTGCGCCTTCGCATTGTTGATCGCGACGCGGAGTGGCGCGTTGGATTCCGGGTCCGGGCCGCCATTTTTCGCGGCCATCGTGATGGATTTGGCCAATTTCGGGAAAACTTTGGACATGGTTGCCCATCGTGATTCCTTCGCGCGGCGGCGGCATTCAAAAGCTCTTCCCATGGTTCAAGTGAGGTTCGTAAGTTCCGGCGTTGCACCGGTGCGTGAAAATAAAGCAGGCTGCGTGAGAAGCTCAATAGCGGATTGAGCAGGAAAAACCCTCAACTCACGAAACCAGCGCCTCAAAGCCGCAAAACAACTTGGACGCCAGCGGCGGTTTGGACGGCACAGGGTCTGGCCGGTCGAGGTGCTTGCGGCAGATTTCCTGAAAATCCTCCGGAGTTTTCGCGCGCCGCATGTCGTATTCAAAGTCGCCCTCAAGCCCGTGACTGATGTAGGCCAAGGTTTTTTTCATGCGTTGCACGTGCGCCAGCGGGTTGAATTTCGCCGTCTCGCGGGCGATTTCATCGTAAAGTTCCAGCACGTATTCCCAGAGGTCGCGGTAGCTTGGGACGGGCGGCGGACTCGCTTGAAACCCGGCGCGAAGCTGCGCAAATATCCACGGATTGCGGATTGCGCCCCGCCCCACCATCAAGCCCGCCGCGCCAGTTTGCGCGAGGTAGGCCAGCCCGCTTTCCACATCCACCACATTCCCGTTTGCAATCACCGGACACGCCATCGCGCCCACCGCCGCCTTCACCCGGTCCGGGTGCACTGGCGTCTGGTAGCGCTCCACGACCGTCCGGCCATGAATCGTCAAGCCATCGATCCCATGGCTCCTGAAAATTTCCAACAAGCGCGGAAATTCCTCTGGCGTGGTGTAGCCGAGCCGGGTTTTGACGGTGAAGCGCCCGGGAATCGCCTCGCGCAGCCGACCGAGCAACTCATGGACCATTTCAGGATTCCGCAGCAGTCCGCCACCCGCATCCTTGCGACACACGATCGGTGCTGGGCAGCCGAGGTTGAGGTCAATCCCAGCGATTGGGAAGCGCGCCAATTCCTCCGCCGAGCGGATCAGGCTTGGCAAATCCCGCCCGATCATCTGCGCAAAAATCGGCTTCCCCGTCTCATTCTCCGCGATCGACCGCAGAATGTAGCGGTTCAAACAAGAATCTGGATGGACTCGGAAATACTCGGTCACGAACCAATCCGGAGCGCCGCGGCGGGCAATGATGCGCATGAATGGCAGGTCCGTGACGTCTTGCATGGGTGCCAGCACCAGCGCGGGCCGATGAGTTGGGAGGAAATCTCGCATGGGGTTAAATCGGCAAAATGGCCCCGGATGCCACAGCGTTGACCGCAAGACGTCAAGAATTTCAATTGACATCACGGGCGGGTTTTAGAAGTTCCCTCCAGTTAAGTAACTCAGGAGGTCAAAGTGGATAGTGATTTATTGCATACAGAAAAAATTCTCGCCGATCGGAAAACATTCTTTCTCGATCTCAAACAAAACTCACGCGGCATGGTCGTCAAGATCACCGAAGACGTCGGTGGCAACCGGGACACCATCATGGTGCCAGCAGAAATTCTAGGCGACTTCATTGCCGCCTTGAGTGACATCAAGGCCACGGCCGACGAGCAGGGCTGATTGCATTCGGCAGGAATGGGCTTGCGAAATCAGGCTTGGAGCGGGATAAAATTCCCCGCCAATGCCCATCATGAAATCGCACCCATCCGTCAATGTCGCCAGACTCACCTACTTGTTGGTGTGTGAGGCTGCTGGCGTGGCCATCGCGCTGAGCACGCGTGGCACCCTGGATATTTCCGTGGGGGCTGGCCTTTTGGGTGGGCTCGGAGTTGCGGCGTTTTTCATTTGGATCGAGTCCCTGATGAAGGCGTTCACGCTGAGGGGCTTCTCAACCGCCAGCTTCGGTCTTGGCGTGGGTCTGTTTTGCGCATGGTTGCTCACGCGGGTGGAAATTTCCAACCTGCTCGAGCTCGCGCTTCGCGACAACATCGTCGAAGGAAAAGGCGTCTCCTCCGTGCAATTGGACGTCTTGGTCAATGCCCTGCGCTTGGCGATTGACGTCACGCTCTTTGCGAGTCTCGGCTTTCTCGGGGCGGTGCTGGCTTTGCGCAGCAACCGCGACGAGTTCGCTTTCATCATCCCTTACGTCCGCTTCCGCCAAGATTCATCCTCCGGCCAACCCATCATTTTGGATGCCGACGCGGTGATGGATGGCCGGATTCTCGCAATTTTTCGCTCAGGATTTCTTCACGGGCGCCTCATCGTCCCCCGCTTTGTGCTCGAAGAACTTCAATCGATGGTCAGCTCGCCATCGCTGGAAATCCGCCAACGTGGCCAACGCGGGCTGGATGGCTTGGAGCAACTGCAAAAAGCTCAGGACATCCAAATCTCCATCCACGACTCGCTCAATGAACCCGAGGGCCAGCCTGCCACCACCCGGCTCATTGAAATCACCCGCCTGCTAGGCGCGCGACTGATGACGTCCGGCAACAATTTGGCGAAAATCGCGAAAATCCAAGGGATCGACGTCCTCGACATCCATGAGCTCGACGAGGCGCTCAAGCCCAGCATCGCGGTCGGCGAGCGCGTCCGCATCGCCTTGGTGCGCCCGGGCAAAGAGGAGCACCAAGCCGTGGGATACCTAGCGGATGGCTCGATGATCGTGGTCAATCAAGCCATCGCAAAAATGGGTTCCAGCGTGGATGTCACCGTCGTCAGCACGCTTCAAACTGCGAGTGGGATGATGGTTTTTGCGGAGCTTTACAAACCGCGCTGAGCCTCCCGTTCACTTTCGTTTCGCCAACTGATTGGCCATTTGCTTTTGAAACAGCGGCAGCAATTCCGCATCCATCCATGCGAAAGCGCTCTCGAGCCCGCCTTCCAGATAGAGTTTTCCGATCGACGCCTCCACCCGTGTCGGGTTCCCAAATGCGCTTAGGAAATCGTTCGATGTCAGACGGGTGAACCACTCACCATCCATCGAGTTGCGTTCCCGAAGGACAAATTGGCGGGCAAAAAGCGCAAGGACGGCGTCGCCGACCCATGCTGCTTCACGTTCTTTACGGAGTTCTTCGTCTTTGCGGCTCACGCGGGCATCATGCACCGACTTACTCGGGACGCACAATCTTTTGCATGCGTTCCCAGCTGATTCGATCGCGCAGGCGGCTTTCCGAGTCCACATCCCAGTATCCTGGCTGCAATTCGAGAAACACGGAAGAATACGGCAGCGCCGTCGGCGTGCGGATGACCAGCACATCGAAGCTCCGGTTTGCGTCTTGGAGCAAGGTTAGCAGCGACTGCTGCTCAAGCTCGGTCGGCTCATGGCCGTGCATGGCCAGCTTCATTTGCTGGCGCAGATCCTCGATGCCAGGGGCAAAGTCATTTTCAACCGAGCGCAGTTCACGCGTCGTATAGACTTGAGGGCGAACGTGTTCCGTGTGTTCCAAGGTGTTGAGCACATAGTCCAAAACTTCGGGAATCTCGGCCGTTGCGTTCACTTGCCGCACTCCCGGCCGGTTGTGCGCGGGGAAGGACGCCTCTGCGATGACGATCCAGTTCCGATACCCGAGCTGCGCGGTTTGGCGGTGCACCGCAGTTTTCCAGCCCGCTTCGCCGTCCACACTGGCACAGCCGAGTGCAATGAAGGCCGCCCCAAGGGCTAGGAAACCGCGACAAAAAACCATGACTTCTCTTAGGTCGGGGCTTGGCTCCTGTCAACGCGTTGCCCGTGGCAGTTCGTGGAAATTCACCGCAGCCTGCTTGCCAGCGCAGCTCGTGAAACTCCCGGTGTCACATGAGTTGAGCACCCGCCTCAGCCAACTCCGAGCGCTCGCCGCGGTTCAAGGCGACGTGCGCCACGAAGGGCTGGCCCTTCAAGCGATTCCGCGTGTAAACGAGCCCATTGCTCCGGCTGTCCACGTAGGGATTATCAATCTGCGCCGGATCTCCCACGAGGACGAGCTTCGAGTCGCGTGACATGCGCGTCACAATCGTCTTGGCCTCCTGTGGCGTCAGTTGCTGCGCCTCATCCAAAATGAAGAATCGGTTAGGAATTGAGCGCCCGCGAATGTAACACAAGGCCTCAATCTCCAAGATCCCTTGCTCCATGAGCAACTCATAAGGCTTCTTCACCGCAGCCGACGCTGCGCCCATGGGCTTCTGCTGCTTGCGCCGCGGGCCCAACGGCGTGTTCGGCCGCATCAGCAAGTCCAGCGCGTCATGGATCGGTTGCAGCCATGGCCGCATCTTCTCATCCAAGGAACCTGGCAGAAATCCCAACTGATCTCCCATCGCCACGACGGGGCGACTCACGGTGATGCCGTTGTATTTCCGGTTGAACATTTCATGCAAACCCGCCGCCACCGCAACCAAGGTTTTCCCCGTGCCGGCGTGGCCATAGCAGGTCACTAACGAAATATCCGGATTCAGCAACGCGTCGATGAGGCAGCGCTGGCCAAGATTGAGCGGCTTGAGCGATTGACCATCCGGAATTTTAAGGACTTCTGGCAGCTCCAGGCGCACGAAGCTCCCATTCGGCGCAAGCCGGGCGGGAATCGTCTGTTTCTCACCTGAGCCTAGCAAGACGTATTCATTCGCAGACAGCCCCGCGATCCGGTCTGAGGAAACTTCCAACTCGCCACTGCTGGCGAAGCGGTGCAACTCACTTGGGTCCACCTCGACTTTTCGGACCTCGTAGTTTGACACCTCGCGCGCGTCCACCTTGTCGTTCAGATAGTCCTGGCAGTCGATGCCGACGGCCCGCGCCTTGAGCTGCATGTTGATGTCCTTGGTGACGAGGACAACCGGGGCCTTGTTATACTGCATCAGCAGCAGACAGGCCGCCAGAATGCGGTGGTCCACCCGTTCCCGATCTGGGAAAACCCGGTGGAAGCGGGTCAATTGATCCGAATTTTGCGGGCAGCTTGCAGGGTCGTAGATGACCAGTCGGACCGTGCCGCCCTCGTCGTTCGCCACGCCCTGAGTCACCTTGGAGGCGCTAGAAAACATCTCGGTCAGGCGGCGGTGCACGCGGCGCGCATTGGCCCCGCGTTCCGTTTGCTCGGACTTGAAGCGGTCCAACTCCGACAAAACGTCCACCAAGATGCACAGGTGATTCTCCTTAAAACGCTCCAAGGCTGCGGGATCGTGAAGCAGAACATTCGTGTCCAACACATAGTTTTTCGCAAGCTGGCTGGGTGCCGTCAGCCCGAGATCCGCTGGCTTCGGCCCATCTCCGCCCGCCCGCTTTTTCCGGGTGGCACCGCCTCCTGATGCTGGAATTTCCTCAAACAAGGCGGGCTGGCCTTCCTCGGTGCGATGAATCATCGTGATGGTGGTGGGTTCTGGGATGGAGACGGGCGATGATGAAGTCGCTTAGCGCTTGCCCGTCCCAAGCATGCGCAGTGCCAAGTCGCCATGGCGACGGATGGATCCTCTCGTTCAATCGCCCCTAGCTAGCCCCAGCAGCCCGACGATTTCAACCCCCAAAATCGGGAATTTATGGGGGCTCCGGACGCGCGGCTTGCTCAAGATAGAGCGCGAGCAACTCGGCGCGCCGCAGCTTCCCAAGCTCACTGCGCGGAAACTCGGCGACCATGGCGGCTGGCTGCAAGCGGCGGAAACCCGGGCTTTGACGGCGCTGCACCGCCAGCCATTCGGTCACCCGCGACAACTCGAGCGGGGCCTCGAAGACTGGGACCAAAAGCTGCCCGGCGCGCGCGTCTGGAATCGCTAAAACCGCCACGCGGGACGCCACCAACTCGCCGCCGGAAATTTCCACAAGCTCACGCTCAATCTCCAACGGATCGACGAGTTCTCCCAACACCTTCACCAAGGCGTCCGCGCGGCCAAGCGGAGTGAGCCAGCGCTCATTCAGCGCGACGCGGTCCGAGCTCACGTGAAACTCACCGGCGCGCGCGACGAACTTTCCATCCACCAGATAGCCGGAAAACAAGGCATCACCTGCTAGGGCGAGCGTGCCCTCCGCCGTGAGCTTCGCCCGCCAGATCGGCAGCACGGGAAGTGGTGCGGGCTGGTATGGATTTTCCAGCGCATCGAGCGTCTGGGTGGCGATTTGTGAGGCCGCCTCGGTCATGCCGAAGCTCGCCAGCACCGGCCAAGCGAGTGCGCGCGCTGCTAGGCCGATAGATTCTGCTAGGTTGCCACCACCCACCACCACCGCGCGCAACGTGGCGGGAGCCCTCAAGCCGGCGCGCACCAGATCATGCACCTGCGTGGGCACCAGCGCGGTGTGAGTGACAGCCGAGCGCGTGAGCCATTGGTGGAATGCGAGCGGCTCCCAGCGCGCGGGGAAAAGTTGCAAACCGCAAGCAGCCTCATGCGCGCGCGCCGCCACGGAGAAACCGCCAACATGGTGCAGCGGCAGCGCCAAGCCCCAGCGGGAGTCCTTGCCCACGCCGAGCTGCGCGTTGACGGCCGCCGCGGAAATGCGCAGCGCCCGCTTGGAGAGCGCCACCCACTTCGGCGCTCCCGTGCTGCCAGACGTCGGGAAAAGCACATGCCCCTCCAACTCGGGAATCTCCCCCAAGCGCAGCCCGGAATCTCCAGCCGCCAGCGGCGCGGAGTCCTGCCAAAACGCAGCTTCCATCAGTAAAGCCGCGTCCATGGCAGTGCGGCAAGTGCGTCGTCAAATCCCAGTCCATGACCCGGCGGAACCTGAAATTCCGGGGACCATGGGCCGAGCGCTTCGGTGAATTCGTTAGGCTCAAAAAGGTGGTGGGTCTGCACTCCGCAAATTCCGACCAAACCCGGAAATTGCAACTCCAAGCGCGCCGCCTCCCACGCCGCGAATGCCTGGCCGAGCGGGTGATCCATGTAGCTGGTTAGAACGACGCGCTGGCCGTGCTGCAACGCGGCTTCGGCTAACAAAAATGGCTCGTCCACCGCGGGTTTGATGATCATCACCTGCGCGGCGGAGCTGCGCGGGGTGGCCTCACGGTCCACCGCGAGGCGCATGCGCGTCGCCGCCCGCAACTCGGCCCATGAGACCTCGCCATACGGGCAGGGATCTTCCACAAAGTCGATGGCGGCGCGTGCGCGCTCCGAGAGACCAAGGAGAAACTCGGTCGCCTGGTGCGCGCTGAGAGACTCGTTGAAATCCAAGCGCCAATTCATGATCGGATAGGCTGCGACCATGGATTCCAAAAATTTTGCCTCGCCCGGCAGGTCGCGGCCACATTTGAGCTTGGCCGTGGTGAAGCCCGCATCGATTGCGGCGGCCAACTCCGCCGCGTCGCCCTTGGCGAGCGTGGCGTGGCTCACGGGAAGCTCCATTTCCTCGAACAAGGAGTTTTCAAACGAGCGCGCCACTCGGTCGAACTCAGCGCAGCGGATCGCCCTCCGCACAATCGGCCAGCGCCTTGGACCCGCCAAATCCGCTAGACATTTGTCCAAACTCGGGTCGCCCAACTCCGGCCATGGATGAATGCAGCCGTAACCGCCATCGATCTCAATCAGCGCGCCTTCAAACTCACGGCGCTTCGAAACCGCGTTCAAAAAACCGCGCGATTTCAGGCGATATCGGGAAATCAAAGGCTTGCGTGCGGAGGTTTCAATCATGGATGCGCTGCGTTTGGAATAGGTGACTTCCCCTGCCGGAGCAAACGATTCTTGTCAGCCCAGCACGGCCGCGACGTGGTAAGCGGCGGCGAACATGATGAGCTGAATGCCGCCAAGCGCGAGCAGGCGGTTGAACGCGGGGCCGGGCGGCGAGGTCATCACGCCCCAAATGATGCGCAAACCTAGCAGGAAAACCGGTGCGCCGGCGATCGCCAGCGTCGGCTGCCCGAGCGCGATCCATGCGAGGCCGACAAAAGCGGCGATTTTCACCTCCAGCCAAATCACCAAGACCGCCGCCTTCGGGCCCCAGCGGACGGCGAGCGTGCGTTTCCCGGTCGTGGCATCCTCCTCGCGGTCTCGCAGATTGTTGATGGAAATCAGCACCGCAGACAGCAAGCCGATTTGGCCGCCCAGCAACATCGACTCGCTCGACCAAGCGCCGGTCTGGATGAAAACCGTGCCGGCCACCGCGACCAAGCCGAAGAACAAGATCACAAACACCTCGCCCAAACCGCGATACGCCAACGGAAATGGACCACCGGTGTAGCCGAAGGCGAGAAACAGCGAGGGGATCCCGATGGCGAGAACCGGCCAACCCCGCGCCTGATAGAGAACCACGCCGAAGGCGGTGGCGAGGGCGAGGAACCCCAGCGCCAGCCGCATGACGCTGCGTGGCGACAGCATCCCGGAGGCGGTGACGCGAGTCGGGCCGAGCCGCCGTGGCGTGTCCGCACCCTTTTTCGCATCGATCGCATCGTTGAAAAAATTGGTGGCGATCTGGATGGCCACCGCACCGCCAAGCGTGCAAAGCGCGAGCCAGAGATCGAAGACGCCCGTCATTTTCCACGCCAGCACGCAGCCAGCCCAGACTGGGACGACGGCGGCGGGCAGGGTTTTCGGGCGCGCGGCGAGGAGGCAGGAATGAATGGCGGATGGTGGCACGGCGGGATGGAATGTGAAAAATTTGTCAACCAGGCGAGACCAGATTTCCCCCTGCAAAGCGCCGAGATCTCAACTCGCAGCCCGGCAGCGTCAACCCTGCGCCGCGATTATTTTCCAATCTGCCGCGCCGCTTGCAGCGTGTTCTTCATGAGCATGGCGATGGTCATGGGGCCGACTCCCCCGGGAACCGGCGT
>JBILPN010000620.1:0-2702 GCA_044373865.1 Luteolibacter sp.
CGAACCCACTCCGGCGACCATCGTGTCCCCAGAGCGGCTTCGTTTTCCGGCGGCACCCATTTCCCAGATGAAATCGCTTAACTTCGAACTCCTCCGGGAAAATCACCGCGAACTCGCCGATCTCGGTGGCTTCGCCGAAACCTACGTCCACAGCGATCCGACCTCTTGCTTGGTAAAGCTCCGCACCTTCGCCGAATTCCTGGTCAAAGCACTCTTCTCCCATCATCGGCTGGAGCTCGCCTATCAGAGTAACCTCAATGACCTGCTCGCCGACCATACCTTCAAGTCGATCACTCCGCCCGTGGTGCAGGACAAGCTCCACCTGATTCGCATCAAGGGTAACCACGCCGCCCACGGCACGCTGCATCCAACCACGCCGGCGCGAAAACCGCATCCGCAGCATCCATGCCTCGCTGGCCATCGAGAACAACACGCTGAGTCTGGACCAAGTCACCGCCCTCCGCGAAGCCGGAAATCTCCACTCCGGTGAGCAAGTCGCCCGCATCCTCAAGGCCTGCGTGAAAGCCCCCCGCACCAAGGCGGAACTCCTCGAAAGCGCCGGCCTCGCCAACGCCTATCTCAACTACAAACGCCACATCCAGCCCCTCCTTCAGTCCGGCCTCCTCGAAATGACCCTCCCGGACAAACCCAACAGCCGCCTCCAGAAATACCGCCTCACTCCCAGAGGTCGCACCATCCTGTCACCTGACTCCTGAACAATTCGCTTTATCCTTTTAAAAAGGAGAATAAAAACATATTTCATCTCCCATGAAAGGAGAAATTCGACAAGCCCTCAAGGACAAGCTGACCGACGCGCTCACCGCGCCGGTCCCGGAACTGACGCGCCGGGAAATCCGGCTGCCCCAGGTTCCCGGCAAGGCCTTGGCGGTGATCGGGATGCGGCGCAGTGGCAAATCCTGTTTTCTGTGGCAATGTCTGGGCGATCTGCTGGCTGCGGGCGAGCCCCGCGAGTCGCTCGTCTATCTGAACTTCGAGGATGACCGCCTGATCGGCCTCGACGCCTCCGACCTGTCCTCCCTGCTGGAAAGCTATTTTCAGTTGCATCCGCAGTTCCGGGACACGTCACGCATCACCCTGTTTCTCGACGAAATCCAGTTGGTATCCGGCTGGGAAACATTCGCCCGGCGGGTTCTCGATACCGAGAAAATCCGCCTGTTCGTCTCGGGTTCGTCCGCATCGATGCTCAGCCGCGAGGTGCATACCAGCATGCGCGGCCGGGCCATGGAGGTCACCGTTTACCCGTTTAGTTTCCGTGAGGCATTGCTGCACCGCAAGATCCTGCCGGAAAAACACTGGGACCTGCTCCCAAAAGCCCGCCGCTCGGCTCTTGAAAACGCCTTCCGCCGTTACCTCGTGGAGGGCGGATTCCCCGATGCGCAGGACCTGGATCCCCGCGACCGCCGGCCGCTGCTTCAGGGATATGTCGATGTGGCGGTGCTGCGCGATGTCATCGAGCGCCACGGAATTTCCAATCCTGTCGCCCTCCGCTGGCTCCAGCGCCACCTGCTCGGCAGCCCTTGCGCGCCCTTCAGCATCCAGAAATTCCACAACGCCCTCAAATCCCAGGGCCTGCCCGTAGCCAAAGACAGCCTGCACGCCTTTCTCGGCCATTTCGAGGATGCCTTCCTTATCCGCACCACTTCCCTGTTCACCGCCTCCGAGCGCCAGCGCATGGTCAACCCCCGCAAGGCCTACCCCATCGACCCCGGCCTCATTCCCATCTACGAACGCGCCGGCTGCGCCAACCTCGGCCACGCGTTGGAAAACGCCGTTTTCATCGAACTCCTCCGCCGGGGTTGCGAGGTCCATTACTTCCGCACTCCGCAGGGCAACGAGATCGACTTCCACGCCGTCGATCCGGAGGGCTGCGTCCAGCTCATCCAAGTCTGCGCCGACGCCTCGGATCCGGAGACGCTCAACCGCGAAATCCGCGCCCTCGCCGAAATCCAGCAGCTCCTGCCTCAAGCGAAACCCTTGCTCATCACCCTTGATCCGCTACCCCAAGGCACACCGGTGCCCGATGGAATCGAAGTCACCACCGCCTTGCCTTGGTTTCTCCAATCATCTTGACCCACGGATTCACCGTTGATTCTCAGATCATTTCACCCTAATGTCACCCCATGAACCAAGCGACACTGCTGCGGGAATCCCGCTCAAAACACACGTTGAAGAGCTACGCCGACGCGGTGAAGCAGTTTCGCGCCTTCAGGGAGGTTCTACCTATTACGCCGAGGAACTCGGAATTTTCCGCGACTACGCCGCCGAGGCCGGTCTCATTATCACGACCCCGCCGGAAGAACTGAATCGAACTCCTGACGAGGAGGGTAACGAGCATCAGGTTTGGTATCTCCTCGATACTGAAACCGTTCTTAAAGCCACGTGGCCGGATTTCTTCGGCCTGCTGGTCGTCCACCGCCCGCACGAAGAGCACAAGGCATCCCCCATTGCCTATCTGGAGCGCTGGCATCTTCATAATGAAGTCTTCGGTGACCAAATCGTCTTCCTCGGCGCGCTCCAGACCGACGCGGGTCTCCGCCTTTTGATCCGCCAACCCGCCATCGCCGGAACTCCCGCCACCGATGAAGAGATCAGGCGATTTTTTACCGAGTCTGGCTGGCTGCCATTCGTCATCGAGGGAAACACCGCCTTCTTCGATTCCGAACGAAAAATCGTGATCTCCG
>JBILPN010000084.1:0-9504 GCA_044373865.1 Luteolibacter sp.
CATCCAGAGGTTGAGGCGCTGGTTCTTACGGTGAGTAATGAAAGGGACAAGGTATTTGAGGCGATCGCTGCTGGGGCGTCGGGTTACCTGCTCAAGAATGCTGCGATTGGCGAAATTGAGGATGCTTGTCGGAAACTCGCGCGCGGGGAATCCAGTCTCGACGGTGCGATCGCTCGCATGATGCTTGGCACCTTTCAAAAGACCAAGCCAAAGCAGGTCGAGCACGGATTAACGGACCGTGAGCTGGAGATCCTGCAGCAACTTGCGGCGGGCCTTTATGGTAAAGAAATCGCACAAGCACTAGGAATCAGTCAGGCCACGGTCAATTTCCACTGTGGGAACCTTTATAAAAAGCTGCATGTTCAGTCACAACGCAGTGCAATTCTTGAGGCGAAAAAGCGTGGTATCCTTTAATCAATAGTAAAGCGGCCCGGAGATTTACCCGGGCCGCTAAGCGTGCGCAAAATCGGATGCTTCGTTTTATTTCACAGCCTTAAGTCGGCCGAACATTTTGGTGCCAGAACGTGGGACGGTCACCGTAATCACGTCAGGATTGCTGCTAGGAGTCCCTTCTTCTACGACTACAGATGCCGCACTAACTGGTCCTATCGCGACATCATTCCATCCGCTTAGGTCGGATCCGTATTGAAAAGTCAGGGATATTTCCGATTCTGACTCGTCGGCTCGGCTAAACGTAAAGACGTAATCAGCTGGAGTGATCAATTGGGTTGGTAGAACTGACTGGTCGGGTGAGAGCGGATTGCCTCCAAGAACGAATTCAAGTGCATTTTCAATACCGTCGTTGTCTGGGTCAAACTCAAAGCCATCGTTAACACCTGCTGTGAGTGTCTTGTCGAGTGCCCATGTTGCATAGTTGGAAGGCGCTCCAAGGATTGCGTCTGGCCCTGCGATGCCACTTGCGAGAATCTCACTCTCACTCATGATACCGCTGTAGATGCGGAACTCGTCATACGATGCAGCGATGCGATTGTCGCCTGCCCACTGCGAGCGTCCGAGGTAGTTGTTGATGTCATTCAGATTGCTCAAATCCGATCTGACAGGAAAATTTCCGCGGGCAACAAGGGAGCCATTCATGTAGATTGCTCCCACCCCGACATCACTGTCATAGGTCACCACCAAATGAGTGGGCGTATCAAGTGTGAGAAAGCTAGTTGCATTTACATCAACTGCACCATTGATGCTTGTTGTGCTGTATCCGATCAGTGGGTTGGAGGTCGGCGCGGCACCCCGTGCGGCGAGGTAAAAATAGGATTGGCCTGCTCCGTTGAGGTTCTCTTCGGCATCATTTGAACCGAAGTCGAACACTCGTTCTTGTCCATAGCTGCTGGTGACTGAGATCCAAGTTTCGAATGTGCTTGCCTTAGGAAGGGCACTGATCATTCCGTTTGGTAGATCGCCGTAGGCAGCACCACTGGATTGATCTCCACCTGGAATGGACAAAGCCGAGCCAGTAAATACTGCGCCATCACCCATGACCACGCCATTTTTGCCACCCACAGAATCAAGTAACGGGGTAGTCGCAGGCGCGGCACCTGCTGAATCATTGAAGCTATAACGATGCACCAGTTCCGTTGGTTTTTCTGGTATTTCTCCCTGATTGGTGAGCGAGACAGTGGTACTGATTCCGCCGGGGCTTCCATTAGGGAAGGTGATGGTGATACTTGCGGTTCCTGCAAGCGTCCCAGGGCTTACGTCACCATCTGCATCCACCGCGATGATGTCGGGGTTGCTGGATTCGAAGCTTAGGTCGGGCAGTCCGTTAAGATGCACATTTGAGAACGTAGGAACACTGTCAGCAGTTACGGTGATTTTTGACCCTCCTCCTCCGATGTGGAGCTCGGTTGCTGCTGGAGTTGCGGTGATGGAAGTTGCACCTACCACAGTGAAGGTTGAGGTGGCAAACGCTGATGTGTTTGAGTCGCCTAGGACGGTGGCGGTGACAGTCGCGGTGCCAAGTCCCACACTCTTGACCACGCCAAGGGGGGTGACATCGACAATGTCAAAAGGACTGACCGAATAGTCAGTGATGCTTGCATCGCTGGTGGTATTGATGGTTCCGCTTGAAAAATTTCCAAGGACGAGAAGAGCAACATCGGCAGTTCCTAGCAGAAGATTGCTGGTCTCCGGGCTAATGGTAACAGAATCAATGGTGCCGGTTCCGGGAAGTGCGGAACTTATGCTGAAGCCATTGAGAACGGAATTGGCTTTGCCGGGGACGCCTGCCCATTCAAATGAAATGCTAGTTTTTCCCTCCTCAACTGGGAATTTCCATTGAACTGATGGTTTTGAAATGGAGTCTTGTGGCTTTCTGAGTGGGCCATTGTAAACGGTGTCCTTGAAGCCTTCCTCAAGTGGGACGCCTCCGTAACTTGGTGTGATCCGTGATTGTTGGTTGTTGTTGTCGCCGACTGCGAAAACGGTCAAAGTAATTTCTTCTCCGACTTCAAAGTTGCTTAGGCCAGAGCTAAGGTCGATTGTCACAGTATTTGGGCTGAATGCGTAGCGATAGCCTTCAAGGATCGGGACAAGATCAGTCCATGCTGAAGAATCTGCGGCGTAGTTCCCGCCGTCTGTTGAGTTGGTGATGTTATAGATCGTGCTGCTTGCGCCGGTCGCGGTATTTGTAGGATTCCCCAGGTTTAGGTCGGCATTTACGGGGGCCGAGGCGCTGATGAAGTTATCGTAAAACTGGAAGTTGGCGGCCGTGCTAGCAATACCGCCAGACTGGATATCGACTAGAATTGTTTCGCCTGCTTGAATGAGGGGGGCGGTGAGCAACCATGCTGCCACGGATGGCAATTTGCGGAGGGGTTTCATCAATTTTGGGTTGGTTTTTGGTGTTTCGTATCGCCGGATGACGAGGTTCAACTTGGTTCTGGTATTCACGGCACATGCCGCAGTAACGCCAGATTATTCAATCGAACGAAGCGAGAGTCGGCGAGTGATGCTTAGGATCGCACCATTTGTGGGAGCCTCCGTCTACCTAGTAATTGTCCTAGGTTGTGGGAAGACTCGTTGTGTGCTGATTATTGCGGGGAGTGAGTTGGCTGAGGTTCTATTCAGACTTGCGCCATTTTAGAGATGGCATGATTTGAAGTGCTGTGCTCTCGATCTCCTTCTCTCGTGGAGGTCGCGAAGTGGTCGATGAACCTAGAATAATTGCTAGGTAGACGCTGGATACTCCGTTGGGCTAAGGTTTCAGGATTGTGAGCACGGTCTCACTTTATCCAAATCCAATCCAATCCAAATTCCCTCCATGAAACTATCCGTCATTGCCACGTTGTGTTCTCGAATTTCTTTAGGTGCCCCGCTCGCTGGTCTGGCACTCGTTTGTGTTGTGCTGACTCCTGTGCAAGCAGCGAGTAGCATTGCGAATTCGCTGACTGGATTCTCCGGTGACAGTCAGGCAGATTATCCTAGCCAACCCGAGACCCTTGCAGGTAGCGGCATCAACGTCACGTTCGTGTGGGAAGGTGGTGCTGGTGCATGGGAGCGAATTGATTTTGGTGCGACTGGTGCGACATTCGGTAGCCACAGTGGGGGTGGTCCTCAGGCGGGTCGCAACTATCTCCGAACCAACGATATTGACTATGCAACTGTTGGGTTCTCTGCTTACGTTACGGTGGACCGCGCGACAAGGGAATCGGTTTACTTCGGAATGGGTAAAGGAGATTTAGGCTCCTTCAAGGCACCGGATCTTGAGACTGGCAATGCGTCGGTGTTCCTCGAACTTCAGGATGGATTTGATAACGCATCACGCCGTGTTCAAAGTGGGACCGATACCAATGTGGAGGTGGGTTATGACACGATGACGACTTTGCTTGGCCCAATGCGTTTACGCATGGATTTTGATCCGTCCGCACAAACGGTGGTTTATGCTATCGACTACAGTCCTTCGGGTGCCTTCGTTGCGGATCAGACCTTCGCTGCGGTGGATGTCTCGTCGATCACCTCGGAATGGGCAGATGGAGAGGCATCTAGCATCTATTTTGGTGGCCAAAACGGCGTGACGTTTTCCGATTTCCAAGTCGCGGTCATCCCTGAACCGTCGTCCGCTCTTCTTCTTCTAGGCGGCGCAGCTGTCGGACTCCTCCGTCGGAGGAAATGACGTGGATGTGAAATTTCCATTTTTTTAATTTTAGCCCGAACCTCGCGCCGTGCAGGATAGCATCTGACACAGCGAGATTCTCGATCGGGCTCTATCATTTTGTTACTTTGCCTCTGGAGAGGGGCAAGTCCCGGGTGGCGTGCGGTTACTGGGTTTCCCGTGCGCCGCCCTCATTTTATGATTCGCGTGATGCGATGCGGCAGCGCTGATTTTAACCCACATATTTCCTAAATTCCTCATGAAACGTCGTATCTTCATTCAGAAACTTGCCGCAGGTGCGGCTCCCCTCGTTCTTTCCTCGCGGCTCTTTGGAGCGAGATCTCCCTCAAATACGATCACGGTTGGGTGCATTGGTGTGGGTTGGCAGGGCGGCGCGAATCTGGACTCTCTTCTCGCGTTAGATGATTGCCGTGTTGTCGCTGTTTGCGATGTTGACGGAAAGCACCTGAGTGAGGCGATCAACAAGGTCAATTCGCGTTACGGAACCAAAGACTGTAAAGGCTACGTGGATTTTCGTGAATTGATCGCACGCGATGACATTGACGCAGTGGCGATTTCCACGCCGGACCATTGGCACTCGGTTCAGGCTATAGCAGCCGCAAAAGCCGGTAAGGATATCTTTTGCGAAAAACCACTGTCCCACACCCTTGGCGAAGGCATCGCCATGGTCAATGCCGTCGCCGGTAAAAACCTGATCTGGCAGACTGGATCATGGCAACGCAGCGTCGCATCGTTCCGTTGGGCAGTGGAACTTGTGCAAAATGGCTACATTGGCAAAGTCACTCGCGTCGAAGTTGGTCTTCCATCCGGTCACAATGATTTCGCCAATACCGGGCCCAACTCGGCTGACGGACCTATCCCCACAGGAGTGGACTATGATTTGTGGACCGGCCCAGCGGAACTTCTTCCATTCAATGCAAGCCGCTTTCACAAGAACTGGCGCTGGAACTACAACACCGGCGGTGGCCAGCTGATGGACTGGATCGGGCATCATTGCGACATCGCCCATTGGGGCCTAGCCAATCCAAAATACGGTTGCGGCCCGGATGATGCAGTTGGTCCGCTTGAACTTTCCGCCACCGCCGAGTTTCCCGCAAAGAGTGATACTTGGAATACGGCGACCAAATACCGCATCGATGCCAAATACCCCAGCGAGATTGATATGGTTATCGCCGGCGGCCACGATGAAATCGGCAGTGGTGCCAAGTGGATCGGCCCGGACGGTTGGGTCAGCGTTACACGGGAGAAGATCAATGCCTCGAATACTCAATGGATTCGCGACATCCAACGGCTCGATAAATCTGGAGATCTCGAAATTCCGCTCTACCGCAGTCCCGGTCATTTTCGTGAATTCATCGATTCCATTAAATCCCGCAAACGCACGCTCACACCGGTTGAAATCGCCCATCGTTCGCAGACTCCCGGTCACCTTGGTCACATCGCCGCGCTCACTGGACGCAGCCTGAAGTGGGACGCCGCCAAGCAGGAAATCATCGGCGACGACGAAGCATCCAAGCTCATGCACAAAACGATGCGTTCGCCGTGGAGTATTTGAGAAATTCGCCCCTAACGATCGATCAACTGGAAAGGAAATGACATGAACCGGATCTTTCATATTGTGTTTTGTATAATCGCCCTTTTGGGACGTGAGCGTTGCAGAGCCATGCAGGTTAACGAAGATGTGCCCTCCGGTGCGTTTGATCTGGAAAGCCACCCAGCGGAGCCTAACACCGTTCGTTCAGAAGGATCCAAGGTTTCCTTTATCGTGAACAACACGTGGGTGGCTTTTCAAAATTATGATTTCGGGGCGGGAACCACCTATTTCCGCATCGAGGGGGCGTCTTCGAGTTCCGGTGGCACGCTCGAGTTGCGGACTGGATCTGAAAGCGGCCCTTTGATTGGATCCGTGAATATCACCAACACCGGAGGATGGTCGAACTTTCAGCAGTTCGACACCGCGATATCTTCTTCTATCACCGGGGTGCATGATCTTTATTTCAACTTCGTCGGCGGCGGGGGATTCCTTTTCGATCTTCGTATATTTTCCTTTCAAAGGATTTCGCCGGGTTTGAAACTGCCTGGAAGTTCTTTCAGTTCGGGAAATTTTGATGCGGAGAGCGCGCCGGATGACCCTAACTTGGTGCGATCCGAATCAGGTAAGGTCACCTACATCACCGATGACACGTGGGTTGCTTACCATGATTTCAACTTCGGATCCGATTCCAATCGAATCTCAATCGAAGGCGCTACCCCGGAAAAGGGTGGCACCGTCGAGCTGCGACTCCATTCCGCGACGGGTCCGCAGGTTGGTAGCATCGATATCCATCACACGGGAAGTTGGACACACTTCCGGCCTTTCACTGGATTTCTCTCCACCTCTGTGAGAGGGATTCACAACTTGTATTTTCGATTTGTAAGTCTCGACGGGGCTGAAGGCAATCTCTTCAACACCAGGAATTTCCTGATTGATCGAGAGGCACCTGTGGAAGTTGTACCCTACGCAGCGGATGACGATCACGACGGGGTTTCGAAGTTGATGGAGTATGCACTCGGCATGCATCCGGAATCGCAGGATGAAGTTCCATTGCGCGTGGCGCCCCGCGACCCTGGTGGAGGCGCAGGGGCTTATGACATCGAGGTGAGAGTCCGGCTGGATCAGGCAATGGCGGTCACGGCTCTCGTGTCGAACGATCTCAACTCATGGGATGAAGTTTCATTGAGTTTTCAGAATGGCAGTTGGCAGACGAACCATCAAAATTTCGTGATCAGCGAGGTCATTCCGTTGGGAGGCGATTTGTTCAAGATCCGGCTTAAGGATAGTCGCACGAATACCAGACTTTTTGCCCGCATGGCCGTGACGGCAGTAGAAGGTGAGTTGAATGTGTATCCTCCCGTTCCAGGCCTCGCCCCATCGCCCTACTACACCTTCTCCGTGCAAAAAGTAAGCGGGCTCGATCAAGCGAGCAAAGAAAGTGCAAGCAATTGGCTGCATCCGTTCGCTTGGTTCACGCGTTGTGTCGATTATCCCGGCGCCGTTGGCAAAACTGCATATTATTCGAGTTTCATTGGAAGCTGGTCTCACACCTATTGTAATTTTGAAGTGGATTCGCACACTCCGATCGTGGTCAAGATCACCCGCTTGAACAAGCCGGGTGCTCCGTCCGGCCCCATCACCTCGGCGGTCGTTCACCCGGCGCACAAGGTTGAATCCTGCGAAGTGATCAATGGCGAGGTTTACGTAACCATGAGTCAGCCCGCGTTGATCGCGGTGGATATTGATGGACAGATGGATTCGCGAGACACTCCGCGTGCCACGCCAAGTGGATTCGGGCCGGACGCATTTCCCCACCGCAATGAACAGGATGGGGTGCATGGTGTTACCATATTCGCCAATCCAGTCATCGAGAACAAACCCCAACTTGGCGATCCCGGCGTTTTCGAGGTGGAACCCGGGACACTGCCGCCGACCGATGGGTCCTGGAGCACGCTCTATTTCAAACCTGGCATCCATCAATTGTCTGTGGATGCTGGCGGAAATGAACGAGAGTGGCAGACGACCGATCCGCATTTTCTTGCGAACAACAAGAGTTACTACATTCCCGGAGATGCAATCGTCTACGGAAACTTCCACGACAACGACGACGACGAGACCAGCAAGAACATCCGCGTCTTCGGCCATGGAACCATCTCTGGCAACAAAATCCCACATTGGCAGGACTTCGCCGCAGGGTTGCTTCCCGAAGCTGAACACAAGAAACTGCGCATGCTCCATCTGACGAAAGCGAACAACTGCGTCTATGAGGGGATCACGATCGCAGACCCCGCGGAACACGGCGCCTACATCCAGGGGGGGGATCAGATTCTAAGTCCGAACTACATCAAATGGGTGAAAAACATCACTTGGCGTGTGAATAATGATGGCGGTGGCGTGACGGGAAACGGTTACGTTGAGGACTGCTTCTTCCGTCATCAGGATGACGCTCTCTATGTCCGGGGTATGGGCATTCGTCGCTGCGTTTTTTGGTCGGACGTCAACGGCACCCCATTGCGGTGCAGCTTTATCAACAGCGACCGCGGTGCGGATTTCCCATCGATGCTGCCGCAGGACTTTGTTGTGGAGGATTGTGACGTGATCTATGCACGTGGCGTGTTTTCCGGGAGCGACTCAACCACCAATGGAGTAATCGGCACACCCAGTGCCTATGACAATCAGAAAACCTACGCGGATGGCACGCTTAACACCGGACAGCACCTCATCTTCCGCAATATTCGGGTGTCCGACCCGAAGCCAGTCCGCTATCTTTTGGGTTTTCACCCGTCATCGGACCAGCCTCCTAAAATCGAAGTTTGGGCCGGGGTTCGGTTCGAGAATATCCATTACCAACACGCGCAAACTTGGGGTTGGAAAAACCGCCTGATTGGCACTGCTGCGGGTCCAATCCGATACTTCGGTTTTGATAATGTGTTCATCGACGGAATCAAAATTGACGCGACTTACTTGAACTCGCCTGTCAACTTCGAGGTCGATTTTGTATTTGAATCGGTTTTTAAGTGACGAGGTTGATGCACAAAAACTTCTAGATTCTCGTAAAAATTAATTTCCTGCTATCTTCGACCCACATGGTAAATTTGCATCACAAGATTCGCTCCTTATGAAGACCGTGATTGGATGCTAGTTTTGTTTCGGTTTCAATTTAACAAAGATTTATATGAACGAGATCCATTTTCTGAGCCTTGCATTGGGATCGCTGTTTGTCTTTACAACATTCGTGGTCGCCACGCCGATTCAGGTGGCATGGGACGACGATTTCGCACCGTTGTTCAGAATACGTCATCCACAAACTCAACGGTCAAATCGTCAACTTTGCCACGAAGTTGCCCTATCGAGAAGGGGGCATTGGCCTCCAGTCGGAGACTGCGGAAATCTTCGGTTGAAATATCCGCATCAAGGAATTCGCTGAATTCATTCCGTCAGGCCAACTACTCAAGAAATAGCCGGTGATATTCCTTTTAGGTCCTTGCCTCTGGAGCGGTGGTAAGTTTAAATTTTATGAAAGATAAGTTCCAGTGAAACTCAGTAAACCTCTTCGTCAAAATCTGTTGTTATTCATGTTCGCTGCGTTGCATCAGGCCGCAGCACAATCGATCGCTATTCAGGACGATTGGGTGACCGTCAAGCCGCCCGAGTTTCAAGGAGCAATCAACAATCCCGTCAAGGGATTCCGGGAGTACAAGAAGAATGGCTATGGTTTGCTAGTCAGGCAATACATCAAATGGAGTGACATCGAGCGCGGAGCGGGTGACTCGGTGGAGCGGATTATCGCACATACGAACGAGATCACGCGGATTCATGGCAAGGGCTTCGAGGAATTGAA
>JBILPN010000622.1:0-2698 GCA_044373865.1 Luteolibacter sp.
CGGCAAAGCCTCGTCCAAGCGGCGGCGACTGGTCTCCGCCGCCACCGCTTCCATCGCCGCCTCGCGCAATCTCGGCGAGAGCGTGTCTGCACTGCCCTGCTGATTTTGCAATTCAATGACCCCAAGCAAGCGGTCGCCAAGCCCTGGATAGCGGCGCGAGATCAACTTGGCTAACTGTGCCTCTCGCCGCTGCCGCCAAACCCAGCGGTGCAACCAAAATGGCACAAACACGCCAAACAACGAAAATCCCCCAATCAGCAAGCCCAAGCGCACCCATGACGGCGTTTGCCAAACCCGATCCAGCCCGTAAACCAGCAAAAACGAAATCAAGATGCCAATGACGCCCGCCGCCACCGCTTCCATGATCTTCACCCGCCAAAGCTGCCGCCGGAAGCCGTCCAACTGAAGCCGCAGGGCTTCTGGCATGACGACTTGATTGCCGGGCGAGTGGGATGGATGGGCCATAAAATTGAACGACCAAGCGAATGGTCCTGCAAAGAACGCTGAAAGCTCACAAATGATGCGCGAGAGTTCCAGCGCATTCTCGCCGACTTTGCAGCATCCCACAAGTGAGCGTTTCCCCACTGTCCGACTCGGAAATTCTCTGCCTTTGCCCACACCCTCGATTTGATTTTGCTGTCATTTGCCCGCTTGGGGAAATAGGTCTGTCCCAGCCAAGCCGACTTTTGGCACGGATTCTCACCACTTTTCATGCCTGCCAAAAATTTCCACGTCCGCCAAGCCGCCGTCTCCGCCCTCCGCGCATGGGCAAAAGGTCACGACTACGCAGAAACTCTCATCGAGCGCCACGCGCAACGGCGCAAACTTTCATCCGCTGACCGCGCCCTGCTCCAAGCCATCCTCTTCGGCGTCCTGCGCCACCGCCGCCTGCTCGACCACTGGATCGGAAAACTCCGCGATGGCAAACTCGACCCGGAAACGCGCGACATCCTCCGCGTGGGGCTCTGCCAACTCCTGATCCTCGGCCTGCCGGACCACGCCGCAGTCAATGAAACCGTGGAGGCAGGAAAAGCCAGCGTCCGCAGCCTCATCAATGCCGTGCTCCGCCGCGCCACCTTGTCTCGCAAACGCCTGCTTGAGGAAGTCGGCGACCTGCCACAACCCGTCGCCCACTCGCACCCTGACTGGCTTTACAACCGTTGGCGCGCCGCCTTCGGCACACGCAACGCCATCTCCATCATGGAGTGGGACAATCTGCCAGCCACCACGTATTTCCGCGTGAACCCACTGGCCCCCACGCCAGAAGCGCTGCCCGGCACTCCGCTGGAAAACGCCGTTGGATTTTATCAGCTCGAAGGCTCGCTCCCATCCAGCCTGCTCGCCGCCGGAGCGGTTTACATCCAAGATCCGGCCACGCGCCACTCCGTCGAGCTTCTCGCACCCAAGCCGGGCGAGCGGATTCTCGACGCCTGCGCGGCACCTGGCGGCAAGGCCTTTCTCATCGCCGCCGCCCTCGGCTCGGCGGAGGGTTTGGTCTGCACGGATTCCAACGAGAAGCGTCTGCCGCGCCTCGAGGAAAACCTCGCCCGCCTGCACGCCGGCCAAGCCACCATCGCCGTCCACGACTGGACGCGCCCAGCCCCCGCCGAGTGGCACAGCAGTTTCGACGGAATTTTGCTGGATGTCCCCTGCTCCAACACCGGCGTGATCCGCCGCAGGGTCGATGTCCGCTGGCGCTTGCAAGCCCCGGACATCGATAAAATCACGCTCACTCAACGGAAAATCCTTGAGAACGCCATTGCCTGCCTCAAGCCGGGCGGCCGCATCGTGTATTCAACCTGCTCGATCGAGCACGCGGAAAACCTCGGTTTGGTCGAATCCTTCCTCGCCGACCACCCAGAGTTCAGCCTGGCGGAAACCCGCGAGGCGCTGCCATTCCGCGACAAAACCGACGGTGCCTTCGCCGCGCGGATCGTCGCGAAGCCCTCGTCTCATGCGCCCGTCGCCAGCGCGGCCCCCTGCAACCCTGAGCTTTCCCCATGAAATCTTGCCTCGGCATCCTGCTCGTCTTTTTCACCCTCGTCGCCGTGATTGGTGGCGGGGCTTTGGTTTACTACTTGAGCGCCACCTCCGAGTTTTCCCGGACTGACGCGGCTCCGCGCGCCGAAACGCCGCCCGTTGCGCCCGCCCGCTAGCTCCCCTAGACTGCCGGCCGCCGGAAAATGCAGTGCACGTGACCCGACGAAATTTCCTCGGATTCACCGCACTTGGCTTTTATTGTTTTATTCCGGTATGACCAGTGCTTGATGGGCTTTGCATGATGGACTCTGAAATCGCAGGCTGGCTCAGCGTGATCTTCCGGTTTGTTCACGTGATCGCTGGGATCATGTGGATCGGAAACTCCATTCTCTTCACCTGGATGGAGTTGAATCTCATCCCGCCGACACCCGCCAAACGGGATGACCCATCCCCACCCAATCCACTGCTTGGCCACCTCGACATGCTCCACGGTGGCGGCGTGTTCCACTTGGAGAAGCGCATCATCGACCCGCAAGCGATCCCGGTCCCGCTGCACTGGTTCATGTGGCAATCTTACACGACTTGGATCTCTGGCACGCTTTTGCTGATTTCCACCTTTTACCTACCCGGCGGCTCCACCTTGCTAGATGCAACGAAATCTTCCCTGCCCGGCGGCGCAGCCATCGCCCTCAGCGCCGCGGGCCTGCTTGGCACGTGG
>JBILPN010000621.1:0-2698 GCA_044373865.1 Luteolibacter sp.
CGTGAGTGGCATGCGGATGAGCCCTCGCAAGAAATCCGCATCGCGGGCCTTGCGCGTTTGGAATCGGCGCATAAGGTCGTTGAAATTATGGCTCGCCGGAATGTCTGGATTAAAGCGGCAGTGATCTTGTTCGCTGTGTGGATGGGTGTGTGGGGCTTGCGCTCATTCGCAGGCTCCAAGCGGATTACGTCCGCGCGTGTGGACCGCGAGATCGCGAGTGCAAACTTTGCAGACTGGTCGGATGAGACCGCGCGGCGAGATGCCTCCGAAGCCAAGCGGCGTGAGACGGAGCTGCGAAACATCGCAGAATTGGTCAATCGACTGGATTTTCAGGAGCGTGAGAAAAACCGCGAAAACCGCTCGGGCGAGGCATTTTTCCGAAAACTCAGCGCGGACGAAAAATCGCTTTTCATTGAATTGACTGTGATGGAGTCGATGGCGCGCTTCATGCAATCACTCGATGCGATGAGTCCGGAGCAGCGGAAAAAGTTTGTTGAACAAGGGCTGAAGGAAATTCGCGAGGGGCGGACGGAAGCCGAGATGGCAAGGGCAGATGCCTTGGGAGAAGACTTGTTGGACAAGATCAGCGAAGAGGGGATGAAGGCGTATTTCCAAAAATCCAGCGCCGACACCAAGCTTGATCTCGCGCCGTTGATGGAGGCGATGAATGAGGCGATGCAGGGTTTGCGCGGCAATGAGTTCGGTCCTCGATAGAGTATGAAGACGCGAGGTTTTACATTGGTGGAGCTCATGGTGGTGCTGGCGATCGTCGGCACGGTTCTTGGGATTGCCTACCCAGTCACGCGCTCGTTCATGGCAAAGTCGCGGGAGGCTGCGTGTTTGGGAAACTTGCGTTCGCTCGGCGTTGCGCTGCAAAGTTATTTGCAAGAGCACCAAGACATTCTGCCAGATTTGGCGTCCGGTCGTGCGACCAAGACCGAAGATGTCGCGGTGATCGACGAGGTTTTGGCCCCCTATGTTGGCGGTTCATCCGCATTTCATTGCCCGGCGGATCTTGTTGAGTTTGAAAAATCCGGGTCCAGTTATTTGTGGAACTCCACACAGAGTGGCTTGCATGTTTCAAAATTGTCCTTCTTTGGAATTCGCAACAGGCCGGATAAAATTCCATTGATCACCGACAAGGAGTCTTGGCACCCAAGCGAGGTCAACTTCCTCTACGCTGACATGAGCAGCAGCACCAAAACCCGCTTTGCCGTGGGAAATTCCAATTGAGATATCATCATGCTTCGCGCCAATCACCTTCATAAACAATTTGGCGGCAAGCCCGCGCTCGCAGATGTTTCCTTTCATGTAAAACGCGGCGAAATTTACGGGCTACTCGGTCACAACGGAGCGGGCAAGAGCACCTCACTCGGGATCATCCTCGGGATGGTGATGCCGGATCATGGCGACGTTACCATTGGTGGAATTTCCGTTTTGCAGGATCGGTCGAAGGCCTTGCGCAAGGTTGGGGCGATCTTTGAAGCGCCAGCTTTTTATGAATACTTGAGCGGATGGGATAACTTGAAAATTCTGATGAGCTATTCTGGAGGATTCGATGCGCCGGCCGCGCGCAAAGTGGTCGAGCGAGTGGGCTTGAGCAAACGAATCAGCTCCAAGGTGCAAACCTACAGCCACGGCATGCGGCAGCGTTTGGCCCTGGCCCAAGCGCTTCTGCCAGAACCCGAGGTCTTGCTGCTGGATGAACCAACCGACGGACTGGACCCTGAGGGGATCAAGTGGTTCCGGGATTTCATCCTCGATTTGCGGGACGAGCGGGGCATGACGGTTTTGTTCAATTCACATTTGTTAGCCGAAGTCGAGTTGATGTGTGACCGGGTTGCGATTCTGCGCGAAGGCAAGCGTGTATTCGAGGGAGCGGTGAATGGCTTGCAGGATGATGCGCCGGTTTTCGAGGTGGATTTGGAGCCATGGGGCACCGCATGCGGCTTGGTCCACAGCGCAGGTGGCGAGGTCTTGGCAAGCGGCCGCATCAGCCTGCCACCCCAAGCTGACCCTGCGGTGCTGGTCGAGACCTTGGTGCGAGCGGGCGTCCGGGTGCGGTCTTTTGCCCCGGTCAAGCGGTCGTTGGAGGATCTCTACATGGAAATCCTGAATGGCGCACCCAGCCCTAACTGAATTTTCACACTTATGCTTTTTCTTCAACAACTTCACGGAGAACTCCGCAAACTTTTCGCACGACCACGGACATGGATGGGCTACGGTGCCTTCATCCTGATGGAGGCTGTGATTTTGTTCGTGTATAAGCTGGACCGCAGCCAGCAATACATGCGCGGGATGATGGAGCGCAATGGGCTGGAATTTGGCACTTATTACAGCTCGTTGACCATCACCTTCACCATCATGCTGTTGAGCATGTTTTTGCTAGGTTCGATTTATTTCGCCTTGGTCGCGGGAGACATCGTGGCGAAGGAAAATGAGGATGGAAATTTGCGCTTGGTGTTTGCCCGACCGATCAGCCGCCTGCGGTTGTTGTTGGTCAAATACACGGCGGTGTCGCTTTACACATTTTCCTTTGTATTTTTCGTGGGTATCACCGGTTACGCGATGGCGGTTGCGGCGGTGGGTTGGGAAGGTGGCTTGTTTGTGATGGAGCCGAAGATGAAAGTGTTTGCGGCCTATCCAGAATGGCTTGAGGGAGCGGGGCGCTTGGTCATGTCCGCGGCAGGCATCGGGC
>JBILPN010000623.1:0-2697 GCA_044373865.1 Luteolibacter sp.
CTACTGGTCTCTGGGGGAGGGTGGCAAGCCTTTAGAAAAGGAAATTCTTAACGAGGGTGGTCGCGTGATTCGAGTGATCGGCGACTTTGGAAATGGCAGCAGTCTCAAGTATGACTTTGGAAACAGCGCCAAGCTTGAGCGCGGACGTTATCGCTTTTCGTTCCGCGTGCGTGGCACGCATGGGGCGAATCTTGAATTTGAGATTGCTGATGATTGGCGCGGTGTTTCGAAAGAAGCGCGAATCTCTCTCACCAAGGATTGGGAGAAGCACCGTGTCGAATTTGAAATCACAAATGAATTTAAAGATCACACGACGCTGCGTTTTAATTTGCCCAAGGATATGAGCGGGTGCTTCGATCTCGGCGAACCAAGTTTGATGAAGGTTGAATAGTTCAACGGTTAAGTAGTTGATTTGAAATTGTAAATCTGTGAGAAATTCCGTTGTTCATGTCTGATCTCACTCTGATGTTGCAGAATTCCGGAGGCGACGAAAGGTTGCTTGCCGAGAAGGTGCTACCTCTCGTGTATGAGGAGTTGCGGAGTTTGGCGGCGGCGCGAATGGCGAGGGAAGCTTCTGGCCAAACCTTGCAACCTACGGCTCTCGTCCATGAAGCATGGTTGAAATTGGTTCACGATGGCGGCCGAACCTGGGAGAATCGAGCGCACTTTTACCGTGCCGCAGCCTTGGCGATGCGGCGCATCCTCATTGATCGCGCACGCCAGAAAGCCTCGCTAAAGCGCGCGGGTGGATGGCACCGGGTGGACATCGCTACTCTGGATCTTGCAGCAGCTTCGCCGGATGATCATCTTCTTCTGATAGACGAAAGCTTGGAAAGACTCGAGTGCGAGGACCCTGAAAGCGCCGAGGTGGTGATGTTGAAATTTTTCACCGGACTTACAAATAAAGATACTGCGCGAACCGTAGGAATCAGTGAGGCCACGGTTGAGCGGCGATGGGCTTTTGCGAAGGTGAGACTGTTTCAAATCATCCGCGAGTCGCAGGGGGATCCAGTTTTGGTGCAACGATGTGATTCATCGCCTTAAACTTTATATTTGTGATGAAGATGCAGGGCTCCATGAATGTTGAATCTGATAGGATGATTGAAAAGTCGCTGTTTGATGTCACGGCCGGGATCGACGATTCAGCCACACGGATCGCATTTTTAACGAGGGCGTGTGCCGGGGATGAGCGGATGCTCGCTCGTATTCTTGGATGGCTCGCTGCTCAGGACGCGGCGGAGGCGTTTTTTCGCAATGCGACGATTGCCCGCGCAGAAGTGGGAGGCGATGTTCTAGGGGCGGTTGAGGTTGAGCGACTCTCTGTCGAAGACATGGGCTCAACTGATGCAGATGGACCTGGATCGCGGATTGGTCGCTATCGGCTATTGGAGCGGGTTGGTGAAGGTGGATGTGGGGTGGTGTATCTTGCGGAACAAAGCGAACCTGTGAGGCGTAAGGTGGCATTGAAGATTATCCGCAGGGGGTTTGACACCGAAAGCGTCATCGCCCGTTTCGAGACGGAGCGACAGTCGCTTGCTCTGATGGATCACCCGAACATCGCAAGGGTGTTTGATGCGGGAACTACTGAGGGCGGTCGCCCGTTTTTCGTGATGGAACTGGTACACGGCGAACAAATTACGGATTATTGTGACACGAACCGTCTTGGCATCAGGCAGCGGCTTGAGTTGTTCATTCTGGTTTGCAATGCGATCCAGCACGCGCACCAGAAGGGCGTCATTCATCGTGATATTAAGCCGTCAAACATTCTTGTGACGATTCAAGATGGGCAGGCGGCACCGAAGGTGATTGACTTTGGAATCGCTCGGGCTGTTGAGGGGCGGTTTTCTGACGACACCCGTCTCACCGGTTGTTCTCAATTGATCGGAACTCCGGCTTACATGAGTCCTGAACAGGCGGAGGGCAGTCTCAATCTTGATACGCGCGGAGACATCTACAGTCTTGGAGTGCTACTCTATGAATTGCTGACCGGACGGACGCCTTTTGATGCTAAGCGTCTCGCGAAAGTTGGAATGTTAGAAATGATGCGGATTCTGCGTGAGGAGGAACCGCTTGCACCATCGGCGATGTTGGAACACCTTGGTCCTTCTGATCAGGTAAAGACCGCGGGCACGCGTAGCTTGGACTCACGGTCCTTGGTTTCCATGGTTCGCGGAGATTTGGACGGGATTATTCTAAATGCTTTGGCGAAAGATTGTAAGATCCGCTATGCGACGGTGGCTGGTCTAGCAGCGGATGTCCGGTGTTATTTAAATGTCGAGCCAATCTCAGTATGCCCTCCTGGCCAGCTCTATTTGTTTTCAAAGCTGGTGCGGCGGAACAAAATTGCTTGTGCAGCCGCGGTGGCGATTTCTCTGGCTTTTGTTGCGGGTGGAGTAGCATCGAATTGGTTTTATTTGAGAGAGCGTGAGGCGCGCAAGCTTGCCGAATCGGCCCGGACAAATGAGGTTCGATTGCTGGTTCAATCCAAGGCACGCGAGTCGGTCTCGATGGCGGCTATGCTGCTCGCGGAGGGGAAAATTGCCGAGGCGGACGCGTTGCTGGTAAGGACCCCACTCGCTTCGATTGAGCCGTCGTTGGAAGCGGTTTTGGTTTTCCGTGCTTATGGGGACTGGAATGCGATCCGCCGTCGCTGGGAGCAGGCGGCGGAGTGTTACGGACTTTTTACAAAAGCGGGTG
>JBILPN010000085.1:0-9489 GCA_044373865.1 Luteolibacter sp.
GAAGCCGCACAACCCAGCAACCGCTAATTTCCGATGTTTACCGGACTTGTCGAAACTCTCGGAACTGTTTTGAGCCTGAACGCGAAAGGCGCGCAGGCGCGCTTGGTTCTTCAAATCCCATTTGCCGCAGAACTTGGGCTCGGTGATTCAGTCGCGATCAACGGCTGCTGCCTAACGGTGGCGGAGATGGATGCGGAGACCGCCTCGTTCGACCTGCTCACCCAGACTCTGCGCGTCACCTCTCTTGGCGGACTTACGCCCGGCGCGGCCGTGAATCTCGAGCGCGCCATGATGGTGGGAGATCGCTTTGGCGGGCATTTTGTGCAGGGGCATGTCGATGGCGTCGGCGCGATCACCCAGCTGGAAGCCCATGGCCAAGATCACATCCTACGACTTTCCTTGCCACCAGAACTGCGGAGATTTTGCATCGATAAAGGCTCGCTGACGGTGGATGGGATTTCTCTGACGATTGCCGAACTTGGCGCCACCGAGGCCACCTTCTGGATCACGCCACACACTTGGGCGCACACTCACCTGCACGCTGCCGCCGCTGGCCAGAGCGTGAACCTCGAGGTTGATCTGCTCGCAAAATACGTGGAAAACCTGCTCGCGGCGCGCATCGCAGCCGAGCCGACTGCACCTGAAACCCACTGAGCCGTCCCTGCATCTGATGGGGCTGGCAAGGTCAGCATCACCAAACTTTCCCATTGTTTCGCACCATGACAAAATTCCGCCCATGCATCGACCTCCACCAGGGCAAGGTGAAACAAATTGTCGGCGCCACGCTGCGACAAGGCGCTGAACCGACGGAAAACTTCGTTTCGGACCGCCCATCTGCGTGGTTCGCCGAAAAATTTCGCGAAGACCAACTCAGGGGTGGGCACGTGATCAAACTTGGCCCAGGCAATGATCTGGCGGCCCGCACCGCCTTGGAAACTTGGCGTGGCGGCCTGCAAGTGGGCGGCGGTATCAACGAGATCAATGCGGTGACTTGGCTCGACGCCGGGGCCAGCCACGTGATCGTCACCTCGGCGCTTTTCGACAGCCAAGGGAAATTTCTCGAAGAAACACTCCACTCGCTCTCCCGCAAAATCGGCAGGGAGCGGCTGGTGGTGGACCTATCCTGCCGCAAAACTGGGACGGGCTGGCGCGTGGCCATGGACCGCTGGCAGACCCTCACCGAGCTTTCGGTGGACCATCTCACGCTCGACCGCCTCGCTCCATTCTGCGCGGAATTCCTCATCCACGCGGCCGACGTGGAGGGACTCTGCGGGGGGATCGACGCGGAACTCGTCGCCCTCCTAGGAACTTGGGGGAAATGCCCGCTCACCTACGCGGGTGGCGCAGCAAGCATGGACGACCTCCGCCTCATCGAGCAGGCCAGCGGTGGCGCAGTGGACGTCACGGTGGGCAGCGCGCTCGATCTTTTCGGCGGCAAAGGACTGATTTACAACGAACTAGCTGCTTGGAACCGACGTGAATCATGAGTTTTCCGGAAAGCGGTTGCAGGTTTCACACTCCGTGTCTTACGCTCCGCGCGTGCCGCACTTCGATCTTCAACCCTTCACCGATGGGGTGGTAAAAAACCGCGATTTTTTGCGGTCGGTCTTTCAGTCCATGCTTCGCGCAAGGCTGTTGGAAAACAAGCTTTCCAGTCTCTACAAGGCTGGCAAAATCGTCGGCGGCGTTTACCTCGGACGCGGTCAGGAGGCGGTGAGCGCCACGCTTGGCACGGCCTTGATCCAAGGCACCGACTTTTTCGCACCGCTCATCCGCGACCAGGCCGGGCGCACCGCTTTCGGCGAGCCACTCATCGACTGCACCCGCACTTACCTTGGCTCTGCCGAGGGGCCGATGCGTGGGCGCGACGGCAACATCCACCGCGGCAGACCGGAAAAAGGCATGCCCGCGATGATTTCGCACCTTGGGGCGCAGGTGCCGGTGATCGCTGGCATGCTGTTTGCAAAACGTCTGCAAGGCACGCTCGAAGGGCGTGTTGGAGCGACCTGCATCGGCGATGGCGCCACCTCGACGGGCGCCTTTCACGAGGGGCTCAACCTCGCAGCCGTCGAGCGCCTGCCGATGGTGGTCATCGTCGGCAACAACCAATTTGCTTACTCCACACCAAACGACCGCCAATTCGCGTGCGCGGATCTCGTGGAGAGGGCACGTGGCTACGGGATCGGCGGGTTTTCCGTCGATGGCACGGATTTGCTCGCCTGTGCGTCCGTCATCGGTGAGGCGGTCAAGCGCGCGCGCAGCGGCGGCGGCCCACAACTGGTTGTGGCTCAACTGCTGCGCCTGTCTGGCCATGGCGAGCACGACGACGGCTCCTACGTGCCAAGCCAACTCCGCAGCGGCCACTACGGTCGCGATTGCGTTGAAATCGCGATGCGCCAACTCGTCGAGCACGGCCTTGCCACCGCCAACGAAATTTTATCCTGGCAGGAGCAATTTGCCGATGAAGTGCAACGCGCAGTCGCCCAAGCCCAACAAGAAGCCGCGCCAGACCCCTATCTGGAGGAATGGTCCGCGCTTTCCACCGTTTTCCCAATCCCTCAGCACAGCGCCCAGTGAGTGTGACCTACATCGATGCGATCCGAGCCGCGCAGGAAACCCTGCTGCGCACTGACCCACGGGTTTTTCTCTACGGCCAAGACATCGCCACGTTCGGCGGTGCCTTCAAAGCAACCAAAGGGCTTTCAGAGGCCTTCCCCAACCGGGTTTTCGACGCGCCGATCTCCGAGGACGCGATGATCGGGCTGGCTGTGGGTGCCGCCATCGAAGGCATGCGCCCGATTGTCGAGATGCAGTTCGCGGATTTCTCGTCGATCGCCTTCAACCAGATCGTCAATCAAGCGGCCACGCATTTTTACCGCACTGGGATGCCGATCCCGCTGACCGTCCGCCTTCCCTCCGGCGGCACTCCCGGCTCCGGCCCCTTCCACAGCCAGAGCATGGAAGGGATCTACGCGCAGTATCCAGGCCTGATCGTGCTCACGCCCGCCACCGTTTCGGATGCCTACCACATGCTCATCGACGGCGTAGGCCTTGATGATCCGGTCATTTACTGCGAGCACAAATTTCTTTACCGCTGGCTCAAAGCGAAGTCGATCAACGGCGACCACCTGCCGATCGGCCAAGCCCGCATCATCCGCCCCGGCAAGCACGCCACGGTTGTGGCCTACAGTGCCATGGTCCACGAGGCCGTGCGGGCCGCCGACCGCCTGCAGCAAGACGGCTGGGAAATCGAAGTGGTGGACCTCCGCTCGGTGAAGCCACTGGATTTGGACACGATTCTGGCCTCAGTCGCGCGCACTGGCAGACTGCTCGCGCTTGGAGAAGCATTCCCATGGGGCGGGGTGACGGCTGAAATTGTGTCCCGTGTCTCTGAGGAGGGATTCCACCTGCTCGACGCACCGCCGCAGCGCTTGAACGCGCGTGACACACCAGTCCCTTACCATCCCAAGCTCTGGGCAGCTCACCGCCCCACGCCGGAATCCATTTGCGAGGCGCTCCGCAAACTGCTTACTTTCTAAAGAATTTCGACTTCGGACTCTCAATTTCACTGTTCTCCAAAGATGCCCACCGTCCCCATCCTCATGCCCCAACTTGGCGAGTCCATCGCCGAGGCCACCGTCATCCGCCTCGGCATCTCGGTGGGAGACTCGGTGCGCACCGACCAAGAAATCATCGAGGTGGAGACCAACAAAGCGGTCATGGGCGTCACCACCCTGTGTGATGGCATCGTCTCAGAAATTCGCGCCCAGGAGGGAATTTCCTACTCGGTTGGCACCCTGCTCGGGTTGCTGGAAGTCACTGAACAAGAAGTGATACGCACCGGAGTGGACACGCTGGAATCCCAAGAGACCAAGCGCCAAAGCCCGAGCCCGTCCAGCCACCCCGCGCAAGCAGAGGCGAATCTCCACTTCGCACTCGACGACGACGCATACGAGGAGGCGCCGGCGGTTGTCCCAAGCGTCAAAGGCTTGCCCGTCCCCACTGGCGTGATGGGAGCGCACTACATTTCTCCGCGGATGCGCTCCCGGATGGACGATCTCGGCATCCGCGAGGCCGACATCTCCGCCATCGCCGGCACGGGTGCTGGCGGCCGTGTGACGGTGGAGGATCTGGAACAATTCTTGGACTATCTGGAAGCATGGCCCAGCACGCACGCCTCACCCATGCGCCTTGCCGTGGCGGATGCCATGCGCCGGAGTTGGACACGTCCGCTTGCCACCGTGGGTTTGCCCGTCACGCTGGACCGCCTGCTTGAGCACCGCCGCGCGCACTCGCCCAAGCCGGGTCTCACTCTCTACCTGCTCCGCGCCTTTGCCCTCGCCCTCACCGAAAACCCAAAAACCGCTGGCTACCTCATCGGGGACAAGGTGGTCCACCCACGCTCGTTTGACATCGGCGTGGCGGTCCAAGTGGAGGATGGCGTGGTGGTTCCCGTGGTCCGCAAAGTGGATCAAAAATCCCTGCGTGACCTGATTTCTGAGTATGACGATCTCGTCGATCGCGCGCGCCGCCGCCGCCTCACGGAAAATGACTGCAAGGGCGGCATCGCAACCGTCACCAACTTCGGCACCTTCGGACTCACCACCGGAACGCCGATCCCGCTGCCGAATGAAACTCTCATCCTAGGCATCGGTGCCGGGGTGAAAACCCCAGTCTGGAGCAAGCAAGTGGAGGCATTTCTCCCCGCAACCGTTGCCGATCTCCTGCTCACCTTCGACCACCGCGTGGTGGACGGCGGCGGTGCTGGCATCTTGCTCAACCGTGTTTCCGCGCTCCTGCAAAAGCCGGAAGAACTTTAATCCTCCAGCCTGTGGAACATCCCGACAAGTCTGGGAAAATCGATATCCCAAAGAAGGCGATTTATCGGTTGTCGATCTATCATCGTTGTCTGCAAAAGCTGCACGCCAACGGAGTGGACACCGTGAGTTCCACCACCCTCGCTCGCGCCGCCGGGGTCAAGCCAGCTCAACTCCGCAAGGACCTGGCCTACTTTGGACAGTTCGGCACGCGCGGCCTTGGCTACCCGGTGGAAATCCTCTCCTCCACCATCCGCGAGACCTTGGGCCGCGAACACCTGCAACCGGTCATCCTCGTCGGCGCGGGCAATCTTGGCGCGGCGCTTCTCCGCTACCATGGATTTGAAAAGGAAGGCTTCGAGGTGGTCGCCGCCTTTGACGCAAATCCGGAAGCAACCCGCGCGAGAGTCACCACCGTCCCGGTCTTTCCAGACTCGGACTTGGAATCCTTCATCGCCAGCCACGGGGTAAAACTTGCCATCCTCTGCGTCCCGGTCGAGTTCGCCCAAGCGGTGGTGAACCGCCTCGTCACCGCTGGCATCCAAGGGGTGCTGAATTTCTCGCCCATCGTCTTGGAAGTCACTCCAGACGTCACCGTCAATAACGTGGATCTCGCTTTGGAACTCGAGCATCTCAGCTACTTCATCCGCTGAAACATGATTCAAAGCCAAGAAGATCCCGCCACAACCTGCCCCCCCCAGAGTCTCGCAGAACTGCTCGCGGAGCGCCGCAACACCCGTCAGAACCAACGACGGAAATCCACATCATCCGCAGATCAGGCCGGCAAGCCCTGGTTCATCATCGCGGCCACGGTGATGATCCTAACAGCCTCGACGGCGATCCTGTTTTTCAGCAATCCTGAAACCAACGAAGCCCAGCAAACCCGTCCGTCCCAACCGGCAACGCTTCCCAACTCAGCCGCCCCGCCGCCGCAGCCCACGCCGCCCGCGCCCTCAAGGCGGGATTCCGGCGCATGGCGCAGTGGCCAATCGCCCATCTTGCCGCTCCCAGTGGAGATCACCGGCCAGCATTTCGACGAGCTCACCGCCTCGATTCTCACCGAGCGCCAAGTCCCGGCTCCCGAAACCATCCGCCTCCTGGAAATTCTCAACCAGTTCCCGCTCCACTTTACAGGCGCGGCGGCGATCCCACCTCACCCGCAAGGCCATGCCAGCCATCCGCACCTCGCCTCGCTCTCCATCGAGACCACCCCATGCCCTTGGAAACCCTCCGCAAGCCTGCTTCTGATCGCCCTGCGCGGAAACCCAGAAACCGCCTGTGAGGTCAAGCTCGCGTTCCATGCGCATCCTGAAAATGTCTTCCGTTACCGCCTGCTCGGCTCCACCACCGACTCGTCACCCACTCCTGAAGCCTCGGAGCTCCCCACCCGCCTCGCGCCCAACTCGGTCACCCTCATCGCCATCGAAATCGAATCCTCGCGCCCGGGCCAAGCGCTTGGCGAACTCGTTTGGTCCACCGATTCCAATCCCGCACCGCCTCTGCCAATCCGCCACCGCGTCGATGCCGAGCCCTCGGATGACGCCCGTTTCGCGGCCCTCGTCTGCACCTTCGCGCTGTGGCTTGCCGGCGACCCTTCCGGCGCTCTCGATGCAGAAGTCATCGCGGCGCTCGCACGGGAAATCTCCACGGACACCCTATCAATCGACCGCGCGGACTTCCTCAACCTCATCGCACGCGCGATCAAGCTCTAGCGTCCGCCACCGTTCCATCCACGAATTCTCCCTTTTCTCGCTCGCCCCTTGGCGCGTGACTTGCTTACACAACTGTCGGCAAGCGCCTTACTGTAAACCCCGAAAAAAATGCCCAACCTCAAAGACAAAATCGGCTTCACCGCGAGCGGCCCAGCCATCGCTTCCACCGCAGAAGAAAACCGCCTTCGCGAATTCGTGAACCTCAAGCTTGCAGCGCGCGGCTACAAAATCGTCGGCGATGAAGCAGACTTCCCCTTTCTCGACCTCGGCCGCTCGCTGATCGCCAATTTCCAAGAAAAATCCCGGCTGCTCTCCGACTACCTCTGCCCGGCAGACGCCACGATTGACGCCTTCCTCCGCACTTATCTCGGCGAGGAAATCATCGCTAAAATCTTCCCTGGCAACATGCACCTTTTGCCAAAATCCCCGCTTGTCATGGAGCGCCACGGCATCGCAAGAATGCTCTCGCTGCCCCCGGATCAAGACGAATTCAAATCCTCGATTCTCAGTTCTTACCGAGTCCACCAAGGCGTTTGCCACAATCCGGCAAGCGACCGCCGGACCACCGAGGGCGTATTTCACGTCGCGGAGGGCGGCCTGCCAGTTCCTGCCGACAAGAAATCCGTGCCACGCGAGACCTTCGCGCATCTGCTCCGGCACGCCCTCTCGCCGCCGGAAGACATCATGACGCTGCCCTTCACCGGCACCAGCAAAGACCCGGCACGCGTCTTCGTATCCCTGCTTCTGCGGCCCATCGTCAGCCCGGAAATCCCCGGTATTTCTCCGGAAAAATCCATGGAAACCCGCTTCTTTGCCCCGGGGAACCTCGTCAGCAATCTCGACTTCGTGGAAAGCATTTTCGGCAACGCCGGCGACCCATTTCTACCGGACAACGACGCCCGCCTCGACACTCGCGGCTGGTCCGGCCACACCGGCTGCGTCATTCTCGCACCCCATTTGGTGGCGCTCCGCAAGAAGGACCTCGGCCTGCCAAACCTTGCCGCCGCCACCCCGCGCCAAATCCGCGATGGCATGTGCTGGTCTTCCGAGGACGAGCTTTACAACGACGGCGGCGCTTTCAAAATCACCTGCCGCGACCGATCCGGCGTGGTCGTCACGCTCATCGCCGACAACTACTACGGCTACTGCAAAAAAGAGGTCAAAACCCAGCTCAGCTACGCCGCCAACCTCTTCGGAAATGCCGAGGAGGAACACGCCGGAGGGGCCATCGCTTTCCCTAGCTTCGACCTCGGTGAGGACTTTGCCCTCAGCGACTACTCACGCCCGGTGGATCACAAGTTCTCCGGCTTCACCACACGCTACGGCGAAATTTTCGACCTCCAACCCGAGGGCTACGGCATCGATAAAAAATTTCCAAACATCCTCTACGTGCCCGAGGACGTCCACATCGACCTCCACAGCCAAGCGGTCACTTGGCACAACGAGGCGGGATCGCAAAAAATCTCGCTCCAGCCCGGCATCACCTACGTCTTGCCCTCCGGCTACAAGGTGGAAATGATCAAGCCTACCGCCGGCCAACGCTGGAGGCTCATCGGAACAAGCGCCGAGGGAACCTTCTGCCACAAGCCATGCACCGTCTCCGGTGGCGGAAAATCTGAAATTTCCAAATCTCTGTCAGACGCGATGATCACCGCCGCGGTGCTCGTCCACGATCTGAAAAATGATCTCGATCAAGCTTGGGAAATCATCAATCACGACTTTTCAAACCGTTACAAAAACCCAATCGAGCCCGGCAAGCCCGGCCGCCCCCTGCTCAGCCAGGAACGCTCGCTGGGCTCGGTCATCCGCCTGCTCACACCCAATGACGCTTACACCGACGACTACAACACCTGGCTCAGCGCCATCGACCGCTCGGTGCGCGACCTCGTCTTCATCATCAAGCGCTTTTACAAACCTGACTGGGCTGCCGACTGGCGCAAGCGCTTCAGCGTGGACTTGATCAATGGCCAACCCGGCCGCCAGCTGATCTATCGCCGCCAACGCCTCGTCACTCAATACCTCCGCGTAGGCTTCAGCGAAGACGGCACATGGCGCACCTTCAGCATTCGCAAGGACTTCGCTCCCGCCCGCAAAATCCAAACGGAGGACGACATCAGCGCCTCCATGGTCGTCCCGCACGACGCGGTGAATGGCCTGCACCCGGACGTGAAAAACCCATCCCTCAAGTTCATCAAAAACTGCGAATACCGCCTCTTCCAACGCCCGGACGACGCAATCGTCCGCGGCTACGATAAGAAAACCGAGAGCGACTTCAGCCAAGGCGGCTTGTTTTTCTCAAACTACGAACCGATCCCGCGCAAGGACGCTGCACAGATGGTCCAAGATTCAATCCGCTTCGAGCAATTCACCTCACCGATGCGGAAAATGATCGGTAATTTCGTCGAGGCCAGCCAACCGGAGTTTGTCATTGGCTCGCACCTGCCCCGCCTCGTGAATGGCAAACCGACGAAGAATCCACGCTACTTGCAAAACCGGCCGGACTTGGAAGACCCGCGCTCGGTCTATCTGGCAGAGATCGGTGCCCGCTTTTTCCGCCGCCTGCCCTTGGGTGCCGCCGTGCCAATGCCGGTGAATTCAGTCCTCGCCGGCCGCCGCAATAACCCGCCTGACGAGGCCGCTGGCATCCGCGCCCTCGCGGTTTACAACCCGATCCACTATCAGGAACTGCCGGAGCTGTTCATGGATTTCATCTCCTCGCTCACGGGCAAAAGCCCTTCCACCACCGGCGCTGGCAGTGAGGGGGCGCTCACCAAGGGCCCATTCAATGCGATCTTGCCGATCCACGATGTGAACGCCGCTCTGGTCTCCTACCTGCTCACCGACTACCATGGCTTCACCAGCGCCGCCGGCCACATCGGCCGGAAATATCGGGTGGACCATGACATCAGCCTCTTGGTCCCGGAAGTTTGGTCGCGCATGTTCATTCCTGAGCGCGAACC
>JBILPN010000624.1:0-2685 GCA_044373865.1 Luteolibacter sp.
CCCCGAGCGGCTGCAGTTCCGCAACCGGCTCATCGGGATCGAGCCGGACTGGGCCTACGTCGGCAACCTCCGGACTGCGGAATACCGGAATCTCGGGCCGGGGAGCTATCAGTTTGAGGTGGAGGCGTCTAACGGAAATGGCCTGTGGAGCCCCCAGCCGGCCAGCGTGAAGGTGGTGATTGCTCCGTATTTTTGGCAGACTCTGTGGTTTCAAATCCTCATGGGATTGCTGGCGATTGGAGGCGTCGGCATGCTCGTCCGCCAGCGCGAGCGGCGGCGGGCGCGGATGAAAATCGAAGACCTCAAGCGACGCCGCGCGGTGGATGCCGAGCGGGAGCGCATCGCAAGGGACCTGCACGACGACGTCGGTGCGAGCCTCACTCAGATTGCGCTGCAGAGCCAGTTGGCCGCACGAAATCTAACTCAGCAACCGGAACGGGCCAGCAGCTATCTGAAGGAGATTTTCAAGACCGCCCGGCAAATGACCCGCTCGCTCGACGAGATCGTCTGGGCGGTCAATCCGGGCAATGATGTGTTGGACAATTTCGTGTCGTTTCTAGCGTCGTTCGTGCAGGATTTCACTGACGGTGCCGGGCTGCGAAGCCGCTTTGATTTGCCGGACACCGTGCCGCCACTTGCCATCCCGTCCGCGGTCCGCCACCACCTCTATCTGGCCGCCAAGGAAACGCTGCACAACGTGGTGAAACATGCCGGTGCGACGGAGGTCAACATGCGGGTCACGCTGGAGGACGGCAGCTGCGCCATCGTCCTCAGCGACAACGGCAGCGGCCGCGAAGCCACATCCGACGACACCGGCGCGGACGGACTCATCAACTTGAAAACCCGGCTCGAACAACTCGGTGGCACTTGCACCCGCCACAGCAGGCCCGGCGTGGGAACTTCCATCGAAATGCGCTTTCCTTTGGGCTAGGATCATGGGTAGAATTGCCCACTGGTCTGGCTTCGACAATGCGGATAGCCTGCCTAACCGATGAGCACCGACACCATGAAAAAACCACCCTCTGCCACGACCACGATCACCATCGCGCTGGTTGAAGACGACGCGCAGATCCGCAGGGGGCTCACCGCCATTCTTGGCGAGGAGCCGGATTTTGACTGTGTCGGATCATTCGCCAGCGCCGAGGAGGCTCTCGCCCACTTACCCGCCTTGAAACCGCGCGTCGTCCTCATGGATGTGAATCTCCCGCAAATGAATGGCATCGAATGCGTCCGCCGCCTCACCGCCTCGCCCAACCCGCCGCAGATCATCATGCTCACCATCCGCCAGGACTCGGAAATCATCTTCGACGCACTCGCCGCCGGGGCGAGCGGCTACTTGCTGAAACCGCCGGCCGCCGATGAACTGGTGGATGCCGTCCGCGACGTCTTCGCCGGCGGCGCGCCGATGACAGCGTCGATCGCCCGCCGAGTCGTGCAATCGTTCACCCAGGCCCGAATCAAAACGCCTGAGACCGAGAGCCTGTCGCCGCGCGAGGTTGAGGTGCTGGAGTTGTTAGTAAAAGGTTTCGCCTACAAGGAAGTGGCCGCCGAGCTCGCGATCAGCTACTCGACGGTGCAGCGTCACATCGAGAGCATCTATCGGAAACTTCACGTCCATTCCCGCACCCACGCGGTTTCCAAGTATCTGGGGGCCTGACTCGCGTCGGCATCTCACTCGGCCACTTGTCTCTCAGGAATCTAGCGGCTTGGTGTATCACGGGCGACGAGATCGGCGGCGCGCTCAAGGATTTGATGTTTGAACTCGGGTCATCCGAGTTCACTCGGGTTTGATTTTTGTTCACATCAATTCCGGGAAACTTGCATCCAGCTTGAGCTTGTCGTTGTGTCGCTTTTGCAGTTCCCGGAATTTCGCAAAGAGGGCCTTCTTGCGGGCGGTCATCGCCGGATCGGATGCGAGATCTTTCATCTCCTGAGGATCTTCGGTGAGGTGATAGAGTTTTGTTATTTTCGCCTTCGGGTAGAGGATGAGTTTCCATCCGTCCTGGATGACGGCGCGCTGCAAATCGAGGTAGGCAAGGTAAACCGCATCGAGGCCTTTGCCTTCTCCCGCGAGCAGTGGACGTATGCTTTGGAAATCGACTTCTTTGGAGTCGGCTGCGGCGAGGTCAAGGGCGGTGGCCATCGCATCCTGAAGATAGATCGGTGCCGCGATTTTCGCGCCTGCCTTCACGCCGGGGCCGCTCACGATGAATGGCACGCGCAGGCTGGGGTCATGCATATTTTGTTTCCCCATGAGTCCGTGATGTCCCACGGCGAGCCCGTGGTCGGAGGTGAAAAGAATCCAAGTGTTGTCAGCTTTGCCCGACTTTTCCAGGGCGTCGAGGATGCGCCCGACCTGCGTGTCCATGTGGGTGATGATGGCGTAGTATTCCCGGCGGTTGAGCTTCACTGAGTTTGGGTCACGAGGGAAGGGGGCGAGTCGTTCGTCACGGAGTTTTCTACCACTGCCGATTTGTTCACTTTGGGGATACTCGGGCAGGAAGTTTTCCGGCACTTTGATGCGGTCTAGCGGATATCGGTCCACGTATTCCTTGGGCGATTGGCGGGGATCGTGGGGGGCGCTGAAGGCGAGATACATGAAGAAGGGCTTTTCCGACTTTGCTGCTAGGCGGAGGAAGTCGATGCTGTCGTCACCGAGCACCTCGCTCCAGTGCTTGCCGCCTT
>JBILPN010000086.1:0-9426 GCA_044373865.1 Luteolibacter sp.
TCTCTGTGTGGGATACTCGGAATACGAAAAAGCCCGCACCGCTCTCAACCACGAACGCATCTATCACTTGCCTAACGGGGTCTCGCCTGAGTCTTTTGCCAACGGCGACCGCAGCGCCGGACGCAAGCACCTCAACTGGCCTGATAACGCCATCGCCTTCGGTTGCCTCAGCCGCATCGACCCTCAGAAAAACCAGGCTCTTCTCATCCAGTCCTTCGCCAGCCTCGTAAAATCACAAACTCATCGCCAATTCCGCCTGCTCCTTGGCGGACCAATCACCGACCCTAACTACCACCAGACTCTCGTCGATCTCATCGCGAATCACGGCATCGGCGACTTGGTCACCCTCCACCCCTCCGTCGTCGCGGAGTCCACCCAACACCGCGACCTACTCGCCGCTCTAGACGTCTTCGTCCTCCCTTCGCGCCACGAACCTTTCGGCATCGTGATCCTAGAAGCTTGGGCCGCTGGCTTGCCAGTGATCGCGGCCAAGGTCGGTGGCCTTCAAAAACTCATTTCGCACGCGGAGGACGGGCTCCACTTCCCCTCCGGGGACGCCCCTGCCCTCACCGCCGCTCTCGCCACCCTCTCCAGCGACCCTTCTTACCGCCACTCGCTCGCCGCCGCCGGCCTCGCAAAAGTCCTTCGTCAATACACCTGGAAAGCTGTCGCTGCACAGCTCGAACTCATCTATCAAACCGCCGAGTCGCGCCACTCATGAATCCACTCCCCAACGCTGTTTCCGTGGTCATGCGCAGTTTTAACGAGGCATGGGCCATCGGTAAATCGATCGACGCCCTCTTCGCCCAAGACTTCAACGGAGAAATCGAACTGATCGTCATCGACTCGGGCTCCAGCGACGGATCGGTGGAATTGATCCAAAATGCCAATCCCGCACACTTCATTCAAATCCCCCTCGGCTCCTACGTTCCGGGAGTCGTCTTGAACCAAGGTGCCAAGGCGGCCTCTCACGATTGGATTGTCTATCTGAACGCAGACGCCACTCCCGTCGGCAAGAACTGGCTCACCGAACTCATCAAACCCTGCCTCAACCGCCCAAATTTCGGCGCTGCATTTTCTCGCCAAATCCCGCGCCCCGACTGCAAACCGGTCTTCGCGCACGACTACGACCGCTGCTTCGGCCCCAACCGGGATTCAAAAAATTGGGATCACTTTTTCAGCATGGTCAGCTCCATCACCCATCGCTCGGTGCTCGATCAAGTCCCCATCCGCGAAGATCTGCAATACGCGGAGGATGACGAATGGACGCGCCGCCTCGCTCAACTTGGCTTTGAAATTCTCTACTCCAGCGCATCCGTCGTCACCCACTCTCACAACTACACCCCGCGCCAAGCTTACAAACGCGCATTCGGAGACGCCAAAGCGATGGCCGCCGCTGGATCGATCGAACCCGGATCTCTGATCCTTGGCTGGCTGGCCGACACTTGCCGCGATGCAAAATGGTGCCTGAAAAACCAAGAAATTTCAGGAATCCCCCTCGCCTGTGCCGTTCGTTTCGCGCAACGCCTCGGCCGCCGCGATGGCCACTCTGCCGGAAAAATTCTCACTTCACTGTAAACCGAACCTAAGCCCCCCCCACTCATGAAACCAACCATCACGATCGTCACCGCCTGTGATCGCAACTACCTCTGGGGAGCCTTCCTCCTCATCGCCAGCGCTTCACGCAACATCCCTCAAGTCCCCATCCACCTCCTTCAAACTGGCTTCACCCCAGAAGATATCGCGCTCTTCACCCAGTTTCCTCAAGTCTCAGTCATCCAACTCTCCGAGGACGACAGCCGCAATGTCAGCAACCGGAAATCTGAGGCGATTCTCTCCGCAGACACCGATTACATCGCTTGGATGGACGCAGACTGCATGGTCATCGGGGACATCGGAAATCAGCTCATCCCCACCAATGGCGAGTTTCAAATCCGCCTCCGCGAAGCCTCAGAAAATGCTTGGATCTGGTGTGAACACTATCAGCCCGGCGATCGGAAAGGCTCACTGCCCAAGGCCGTCGCCAGCAAATGGCAACAGGATGTCAACCAACTGACGACACCACGCTTCGACACCACCTGCGTCGCTAACACCTTCGTCATCCATCGCCGCCACCTTGATTTTATCCGCCAATGGCGCGCTCAAATCGCCAGCGTCCTCCCCGCCGGAAATCACGGGCTCATCGATCACCGCTCGCCGGCATATTTCATGATTGATGAATCGGTCCTCAGCTCCGTCGTGGCATTTTCAGAACTCACCCCACCTGTCAGCCCCTTCCTCCTCAACCGCGATCCCCACGCGCACGTCGCCCACTTCGGGGCCAATCCAAAGCCATGGAAACGCTGGCGCAAACAATTCTGGTATTGCCACACACACGTCATGGAACTGATCGACTGGTTGGCCGCCAATGGCAAGTCCGCACCAGCCATCCCATGGCCTTTTCGCCGCTCATCCACCCCATTCGCCTTCGCGCTCTGCCAGCTTGAGGCACTTTACACTCGCTCACGCTCTCTCGCCGGCGCGGCGCTTAGGCGCAACTGAGCGTTTATTCTCAATTCCACATCGACATTCCACCCCATGTGCCTCCTCTTTTACGACGATAGCCCAACCTTTGGCGGCCATGAGGTGATGACTCTCCTCGGCGTCCAAGCGCTGCTCCAACGCCACTCAGGCCCGGTTCATTTCCTCGCTTCTTCCGCGAACACCAAGCTCTGCGAGCAACTCACCGCCATCTCACGCACTCACCCGCACCTGCATCTGCGAACACTGGCTTTCCAATCGTCGAAGTTCGAGGCCATTCGCAACCGCTTGCTACCGGCCCGAATCTCGCAACTCGCCCGCATTTTCCTTGAGCTCAAGCCATCGCTCGTCATCGCCGTACAAGGAAATATCGAACACTCTTCCCTCTCTCTCCACGCAGCGCGCCGTGCCGGCATCCGCTCCACAAGCTATATCCCTGTCCCTCACACCAATGCGGAAATGGGCGCTAAACTCGGAAAATTCCGCGATGTGTTCTGCACCGGCCTCTTCCAACAAGCCGACTCTTTCATCACGATCACCGATGAAATGGAACGGCTGCTAAAACTCCGCGGCGTCACCGCTCCCACTCACATCGTTTACAATGGCGTGGACACCGCACGCTTCAAATCCGGCGACCGCCAAGCCGCGCGCGCATCTCTCAAACTTCCTCCGGATCAAACGATCTTCGCCATCATCGGCCGCATTGAGTTCCGCCAAAAACAACAACAACTCCTCGTCCAAGCCATCTCCACAAATCCCAATCTGCGCTCATCCTGCCACCTCGTCTTCGCCGGCGACGGACCAGATGCGGACTCGCTCCAATCTCTCATCCAACAGCAAGCCGTCTCCGCAACCATTCTCCCATGGTCAGACCCAGCACTTATCTATCAAGCGATCAACGCGCTCATCATCCCCTCACGCTACGAGGGCCTGCCTCTCGTGATGCTGGAAGCTCTCGCCTCAAACACCGCAGTCCTCGCAAGCAACCGCGACGGCATGAAGGATGTGCTCCCTCCCACCTGGCGCTTCACCCCTAACAACTACCAAGCTCTAGCCGCCACACTCACGCAGTTTATCCACACGGGCTGCCCTCCACCCGATCCCACTCTCACCGCCCGAATCCGCCAATCCATGTCTCTAGACTCTTTTAGCGATTCCTTTTCCTCAACCCTGCTCAAGCTCGCGCGGAGCTCTTAACGCTTTCTCACTTGCCACGGCATTCGTTGCCGCACCAAACTCTCGCCACCCCTCAAAACATCGTGCATTCTCCATTGGAATCCCCCCCGGGACCGAATTTCCCATCCGGCGCAGCTCTCCCGCCAGATGCAGAGAAGCACGCCGCACCTCCTCCTCCCCAGTTCCGCTTCCCTCTCCCTTTTGATCCGATCCGACTGCTCGCCGGGGTGCTCAGCCGCTGGCCCTGGATCGTCGTCGGCGCAATCCTCTTCGGAACGCTCGGCGCTTTCATCGGGGTGAAAATGACGCACCAATCTTTCTCCATCTCCGCCTCCTTGATCAAACGCCGCGTCCCGCAAACCGTCCAAACTTCGGAAATCGGCCAAGCCTACCGCCCTGTGGATCTCAACGATGCCACTCTTCTCGCAACTCTCCTTGCCTCCGAACCCCTCGACATTGCCCTCAAACGCTCTCAAAACCCCATCTCTCCAGCCGATATCAAATCTTTCGTCGAGGCCAACCAACTCGAAGGAACCGACATCTTCTACATCACTTATCACTCTCCCATCAGCCCTCAAGACGCCATCGCGTTCACCTCTTTATGGGCGGAGGAAATCAACTCATACACTCAACGACTCCAACAAACGGAGGCGCATGAAGTCCGACTGATCCTTCAAAAGGAAGTCGCTGAACTCGAAAAGAAAATCGAAGCCACCGACCTCGAAATCCTCAATTTCTCGAAAGAAAAGGATTACCTCGGCGGCATCGCACAAGTCTCTGCGGCTCTAGTCAAACTCGCTCAAATTGAACTCCAACTCGAAACCGCTCGCACCACCGCTCAAACCAAAACCCAACAACTCGAAAGCCTAACAGAACAACTCAAGCGACAAAGCCCCATCGAGTCTCAACTCAAAACCGCCGGCGAGGAACTCGCCAATCTCCGCGCCACCTACACCGACGCAAATCCTCTCGTCCAAGCGAAGCTCCAAAGCATCGAATACTTCACCTCACAAATCAAATCCCTCAGCGAAAAAGGCGAAGCGGAACTGGACTCTTACACGGGAACTCAACTCGGGAACCAACTCTACCTCGCAATTCTCGATATCCGAAATGAATTGCTAGACGCTCACAGCCAAATCGCCGCACTCGAAAAACTCTACGAATCGACCTCCTCGCGCATCGCTGAATTCCCCGGAATCATCAGCACCTACGAAGCCTATCAAAAGAAACGCGACGCCCTCGCGGAAGGACTTTCGCTCATGAGCAATCGCCGCAAGGAAGCTGAAATCTTCGCTTCTGGCGCACCAGGCTATTGGCAGGTTTTCCAAGCGCCCGACCCACGCGGCATCATCCCATCCTCTCTCCTCAAAAAACCCATACTCCTCGGTGCCGCCTCCTCCTTCGCCGGTGCCGGCTTGGCGGTCATGCTCACCCTCCTCCTCACCCAACGCAGCTCCCGACGCTCAATTTTGGAATGCTGCGCCGCCACTCAAGCCCCCTTGCTCTGCAATATCCCCACCAGCTTTGACAACGACGCCTCGGCCGCCATTTCGCACTTCTGGATCACTCACTTCTCTCCGCACTCCAAGCTCTCTTCTCCCATTCTTTTGTGGACGCTCGCACTCGAACCTGAGGAGGAACGCCGCCTCTGGCTCTTGCTCGCCGCTGCCGCTCACTTGGACACCGGAGGAAAACTTGCAGTCCACGATCTCACTCCTGACGCGCTCTGGAACGAGTCCGAAATCCACGAATCACTGGACTGGATTTCCACGCTGCCCTCACCCACGGATCCTCCTCAAATTCTGCTTCTCCGCGCATCCTCACTCCCGCTCCGCGAGGCGCGGGAATGGCTCTCTCAAGTCCAACACTGGATCTCTGCCGTCTCGGGCCATAAACTCTCTCTCAGCCGCGCCGTCGAAGCCAGATCCCTATCAGACGCCTACCTCCCGCCCTGCAGCGGCACCATCGCATGGACGGACCGCCCCCTCGGCCCGATCCGCGCCGCTGCCGACCACCTATCGAATTTCCTCGCCAAAAAGTTCTCCTAAAACTCCCACGGCATGAAAAAATTTCTCCTAAGCTCCATTTTCCTCGCCGCCTCCTTCTCGCCCTGCCACGCCCAATCCAGCGTGCCGGATAACAAGGCACCCACCTCCCCTAACTCATGGCGGAACCGCTACGAACTGGGCCCCGGAGATGTGGTCAATTTCTCGCTCTTCGGACGCCCTGACCTCGATCGCCCTGGCTTCCGCATTGCTCCCGATGGCACAGTTTCCTTTCTCCAAGCACAAAATATCAAGGTCACCGGCCTATCGCTCGACGAGGCGCGCATCGCCATCGAAAGTGGCCTCCAATCTCACTTCCGCTCGCCTCGCGTCATCATCACCCCACAAGAAGTCGCATCCAAGCGCTTCACCATCCTCGGAAAAATCCTCAAACGTGGCGTCGTCACCCTCGAACGCCCCATCACTCTGGTCGAGGCTGTCGCCAATGCTGGTGGACTGGAAACCGGGCTTTTCGAGACAAATACGGTCGAACTCGCGGATCTCGACCGCTCGTTTATCTCACGCAATGGCAAACAACTTCCTGTCGATTTCCGCCGTCTGCTCAGCGAGGGCGACATGAGCCTGAATGTGGAAATTGAACCGAACGACTACATCTACATCGCCTCCAATATCACCAACAACTATTTCGTCCTCGGCGCCATCGTGAACCCGGGCGTGCAAGGCCTCACGGAAGATGCCTCGGTGGTCGCCGCCATCACCCGGCGCGGCGGCTTCTCCGAGCGCGCTTGGACGGAGCGCGTGCTGGTCGTCCGCGGCAGCATCCAATCCCCGGAAACCATCATCATCAATGTGAAAAAGGTCCTCGCCGGAGAGGAAAAGGATTTCAAACTCGCTCCCAAGGACATCGTGTTTGTCTCGGACCGTCCGTGGGCGGAGGCGGAGGATGTTCTCAACCTCGCTCTATCCGCATTCGTCACCAGCGCCACCACGAGCTGGGTGAACCTCAACGTCGGACCCATCATCGAATAAATTTCACCGAATGCACCGCTCGCTTCTACCCCCTTTTGCCGCATGCTTCTTCTGCCTCATCTTCGGCGCATGCCAACAGAAAATCCCACCGTCACAGTTCAACCCACGTGCGCCCGTCACTGCCGCGAAGGAGCTGACTTTCACCCATGTCAAAATGGCCCGGACCCTCAGCCCGGACCTCCTCATTCCTCCCAACGAGCCCTACATCCTCGGCCCGGGGGATATCTTGGAAATCGAAATCGCAGAGGTCCCGAAAACTCTCGCCCGCACCTTCGTCATGCCGGACGGCATGGTCTATTATAACCTCGCTGGCGGCGTCCGTGCCGAAGGTCTCACTCAATCGGAATTCTCAACTCAACTGACCGAGGCACTCAAGCGGGATTACGCAAATCCCCTGGTGAATGTCAGCTTGGTGGAGGTCCGCTCACGCCGCTACTGGATGCTCGGACGGGTGTTCAAACCCGGAATCTATCCTCTCCGACAACCCACCACGCTGCTGGAGGCAATCTCGGAATCTGGCGGACTTTTCACCTCGCGCTTCTCCGGAACAACTCAGGAACTCGCAGATCTCTCCAACAGTGTCATCATCCGCAATGGCGATATCCTCCCGGTCAATTTTGAAAGTTTAATCCGCTCCGGTGACACTTCGCAAAATATCTATCTCCGTCATAACGATTTTATCTACCTGCCCTCTGCCACGGCTTCGTCGGTCCTACTGCTCGGCGCGGTCATGGCTCCGCAAGCCGTCGGCCACAAGGACTCTCTAACCTTGGTGGACTGCATCGCTCAAGGCCGCGGACCTGCCAAAGGCGCATTTCTCAATCAGGTCGTCATCGTCCGCGGAACTCTCGAGCAACCCCGCGCCTGCCTCGTGAACTTGCAAGCCATCCTCACTGGCAAGGAACCGGACGTCAGACTGGAACCCGGTGATATCGTATGGATTCCACGCCGCCCCATGCGTCTGGTGGAATCAACTGTCAGTCTCGTCTTCAAGGACGCGGCTCGCAGCATTGCCGCCAGCGAGGGTTCCCGCCTCGGGGGCAGCGACCAAGACCCGGTCATCACCGTGCCTCTCAGCTCTCCCTAAACTGATGGTCAGGGATTCAAGCGCGCGCGCCGCTGCTCGCGCCGCCAACACTCAACGCGCGACAAGACGGCGCAAAACATCACCCAAGTGGTCAAATTCTTGGTCTGCGTCAACACTCGCTCAACTTGACCATGGAAGTAGCTGATCGCCAACGCGACCGTCACCCCACAAATCAAAAGTCCAAGCGATGTCCGCCAAAACGCAAAAGTCCCGCGCACTCCATGCCACAGCGTAAGCCCCGCAAAACACAGAAAGCCCAAAAAGCCCAGAATTCCGTTCTCAGCAAGAATCAACCAATAAAGGCTCTCTGTCAGCGGATTGGCCTTGAAATTCTCTGGATAAATTCGCCTCCCTCGGTTTTCCTCCCAACGCTCTAACACCCTAGAGTATTTCAACCCCAAGGGCCGGCTGTTTGCCAATCCATAGTTGTTCCACCCGATCCCCACCAAGGGATGGTCCCGCTTCATCGCCGCAGACTGCTGGTTCAACGCGAACCGCAAATCATTCTTCGGCGAGCTGTCTTCACCCACGCGCGCCATGAAGGTATCTGCCGCCACAGCCATCACCGCCACTCCTCCCACCGCACCGATCACTCCCAGCGCCACTCGCCTCACCGTGATCCCCTGCAAAAATGATGCCGCCATGACCAACACAGCTCCCACTCCAAACGCCGCCAACGAGGCGCGCGATACGGTCAACACCACCACCAATCCCGCTCCTCCAAACGCGATAAAAAACAAGGCGGCATCACGCGGCGTGGTCTCCTTGGAGATCGCCAAACCCAAAATGGGAAACGCAACCATATACGACCACATCGCCATTGGATTCTGGTGCTCAAACCAACCGGTCACGCGGAAGCCACCCTGCACATAGCGACCCCACATGCACACAACCAACTGCACAATCAAGGCCACTGCAAACCCGCGCATCATCGCCTTCAAATCTCGCTCGTCATGCAAAGCCGCAAACACTCCCACAAAGATAAACGCCATCTTGGCAAACTTGAAGGCCGGCATCAAGCCATACACCGGATTGATCGCTCCCGGAATGGATAACAATCCCACCGCAACCCACAACAACCACGCCCACAAACCCGGCGGAAACCATCGAAAATCTCGCCGCTTCTCCAACAGGGCCGCCAACGCAAACCCAATCGCGACCGCCTCCAAAAAATTGAACTCAAATCCACGCGAATGCCCGCGGTAACTCTCAACGGAATTCAACATCAAGGTGAAATCCGACGGCGGACGCACCAACCAAAACGCCATCACGCCCAATGCAATGCGCCGGGCTCGATCCTTACCCTTCAAATAGTATCCGAGCAGCGGCCCCAGTCCCAAATAGACAAAGGCAATCACCATCACCTTCATCAGTGTCTTGACGATCTCCATGCGGCTCTCGCACAATCCACCAGCTCAATCCTTCAATGGCGAGCGGATTCGCTCGCCATCGGCAAATCTTGACGCTTAGATCTCCCTGTAAATACCCCCCCGCCGTCTCTCCTGCTCACGCTTGAGAAAACGACACCCAAACCACCCGCCCCCCCTTGCCCGATGGACTACGCAGTATTCCTAACCGGCCTTTTCCTGTTGATCGCAGGCTTGGGCT
>JBILPN010000625.1:0-2669 GCA_044373865.1 Luteolibacter sp.
GACGCTGAGCGTGAAAATGCCGGTGTTCTCGGTTCCGGGGATGAATTCGATGGCGAAGGTTGTGCCGCGGATGCCAGCCGCGCCGACAGGTGTTTTGACCGTGAAGGACGAGCCATTTTCTCCGGCCGTGCGGAGTTTTTTCACATTGCAGACCAGAGCGCCTTTCTTGAGGTTGAGGCGCGTGACTGAGGTGCTAGGTTCCTCCGTGGCGGAGGACATGGAAACGGAATTGGCGAAGGGATCTTGGAGGAATTCCTCGATGACAAGGATGGTGTCCGGGTTCACCTTGACGGTGGAGCCGTTGGAAAAGACGAGGATGGCACTCGATTCCGGAGCGGATGTGACGGTGTATTCGTCCGAAATCACATCGTTTGTTTTGAGGGTTCGGGAAATTTTCTGGCTTGGGTTTTCTGCGGTGACCGTGCCAAGGACCTTGGCGATCACGATCCGGCCGGGAGCGCGGACTTGCTTTTCTTCAGCCTTCAGACCGATGGGAAGAAGAACGAGCCATGCGGTGAGCCAGTAGATGAAACGGCAGCGCGGCAAACTTGGGTTTTTCATCACTGCCAAGGGCTGGCATTTTTGGTTTGGAGGGGCAAGCAGTTTCCCCTGGCCGGGAGGGGGGAAGTTCTGAGCGATGTTCCATGAAGTGACAGTGGGGCAGGGGACAAGCGCATTCCGTGGGCTAGGGCGGGTGGGAAGCCGGTGCTCCGTATTGCGCTTTACCCGTGGCGTTTTGGAATGTGCTTGAATCCACAATTCGTATTGCTCGGCGTTTATCCTATGAATGTCTTTCTTGCAAATGACCCACATTCCTGTATTTGTGGGAATATGAAAACCACCATCGATCTCCCTGATGATCTATTCATGAAAGTCAAAATTCTCGCGGCCGAGCGCAGCATCACATTTAAGGATGTCGTGGTCCAAGGTCTGAAACTCGCCATCGAGACGCCTCCGGAAGCCGACCAAAAGGCGCGAAAGGCGGCGCTCAAACGCCTCCTCAAAGCCATGCAGGCGAGTAATACCGAGCCGATGGTTCCTCTGAAGCGGGAGGAGATCTATGACCGGTGAAGTGTTTCTGGATTCCAACGTGCTGTTGTATTCCTGTTCGGCGGCTCCGGAAGATTCGGCCAAACGGCGAGTGGCGGAGAATCTCATTTTGAACCATCCGTTCGCGATCTCCGCCCAGGTGTTGCAGGAGTTCATCGCCAACGCGCTGCGCAAGCCGCGTCTCGGCATCACGGAAGCCAATATCGACGCAACCCTCCAACTCGCCTCCATGGTGCGGGTGCAAGCGGTGACCCATGAGCTGGTTATTTCTGCCGTGACGCTCCGTCGGCGTTTCAAGCTGTCCCAGTGGGATGCCACCATTGTTGCCGCCGCTGCGGAACTCAGCTGCAAGATGGTTTATTCGGAGGATATGAATGACGGCCAGGACTACGCGGGTGTGAGGGTCGTGAATCCATTCAAATCAATTTCAAAAATCGAGGAAACTTAACCTCAAGATCCGATTCTCAATCCCGAAATGTCCCTAGTGGTGGATCGGGTTGAATGCCAGTAGCACGCTTGTCCTTGGCAAGTTGGATGCTCTCCGATAGAAAGGTCACCCATAAGCCATGGCAACCATTCCCACCTCCAGCCAAGCCCTCCCGTCCGGCACCCGGATCGAGGAATTCGTCATCGAGCGCGTGCTGGGCTCGGGCGGCTTTGGCATGACTTACCTTGCGGTTGACATGCGTTTGGATCGCCAGGTCGTCATCAAGGAGAACCTGCCGGCGCAGTTTTGCTTCCGGGACACGCATTCGCTGACTGTAGCGCCCCGCCACACGACGGGCGAGGATGCGGAAAATTTCCTCTGGTCGCTGGAAAACTTTTCGAAGGAGGCGGCGATGCTGGCGTCGCTGGATCACCCGGGAATCGTCAAGGTGCTGCGGAGTTTCGAGGTTTTTGGCACGGTCTACTTCGTGATGCCGTTCGTGGAGGGAGTGGCGCTGGACGAGCTGGTTAAGCAGCGCGGCGACAAGCCGTTCAGCGAGGCCTACCTGCGCGGCCTGCTGAAGCGGGTGCTGGCGGCTCTGGGCTACCTGCATGACCGGGGGATCTATCACCGCGACATCAAGCCGGGGAATCTCCTCATCACGAGCGAGGGCGTTCCGGTGCTCATTGATTTTGGTTCGGCGCGGCAGCGTCTTTCCGAGCGTTCGATGACCGTGGTGGAGAGCGCGGGCTACACGCCGTATGAACAACTCCAGAGCCGGGGCAACATCGGCCCGTGGAGCGATCTCTACGCGTTGGGGGCGACGCTGGTGAAGATCATGACTGGCGAGGCTCCGCCGAAGACGAATGACCGGAACTTCGGCGATTCATGGCTGCCCTTGGCCGGTCGGGCGGAGATGGTGAAAAGGTTTTCGGAGGGCTTTTTGAGCGGGATCGACCGTTCTCTGAAATTGCCAGTGGCGGAGCGCTGGCGATGGAGTGTAGGGAGCGGAGCGCGCGGCGCGGACCGGGGTTTTCAGTCCCGCCGCCTGGAAACCTGCGGCATCATCTCCCCCAGAAAAGCGCACAGATAGTGCGGCAGGTTGAGCAGCGTGTAGCGCACCGGCTGTCCCTGGGTGGTGGAAACTTCCATAGCTTGCAGGCTGGGCGGATTGCGGTCGAGGCGCAGCGCC
>JBILPN010000626.1:0-2666 GCA_044373865.1 Luteolibacter sp.
CCGCCCACTGGCTGCTGTTTTCCATCAGCACCGCATGATTTTCCGTCGCACCGCCATCCGGTTGGCCGTTGAGCCAGCGTGTGTAGGTCGGGGCGCTGCCGTCGGTCCATTGCCAAATCCCTTCGTCCGCCGCGTCTGACAATCCAAGCCACAGGTAGCCCTGAGTCGTTTTGCGTGCCCGACTCACCGCACGGGTCAAATCGTTGGAGTTAGGAAAGGACGCCAAACGGCCCCGCTTGACCGCAGCATCCGCAGCGGCTTGGGCGACGGTGAACTCGCCGGTGACCAGAGTGAAATAGCTCCCGGAGTGGTTGATCTCGAAACCATCGGATAGACCGTCGTTATCACTATCAGACTTCAGCGGATCGGTGCCGTAGAGGCGAATTTCATCCAAATTCTTGATCCCGTCCGCGTCGGAATCCTCGTCTGCATCGCCGATGCCGTTGGCGTTGCTATCCGCGAGAAGCGGGTTGCTTTGGGTGAGACGAACCTCTTCAAAATCGCTCAATCCATCCCCATCGGTATCGACTGAAAACGGACTGGTTCCGGCGGCAAGTTCCTCCCCGTCGTTCAAGCCGTCGCCATCGCCATCCGCCACGCTTGGAGGAGTGGCGTAGCCGATTTCCAACAGATAGCCATCGCGGGTCGTGGTGGCTGAGCGGTCATACCACTTGCCGATTTCCGCGCCACCGCCGCCGCTGATTTCCGCGAAGTCTAGGCTGTTGCCGCTCGACGAACTCGGGCGGCTGGTGCCCCACGGTGCGAAGCTGAAAGCCTCGCCATTCACCCAGACCCAGGTTCCGTCCACCGCTGCGTCGCTCGCCCCAATCCATAACCCGGTGAACTCCTCGAAGGGATTTTCGCCCAAAGTTTGCAAGGCACGATTCCAGCGATCCTCAGTCGGAAAGCAGGCCAGCTCGCCCCCCTTGCTCTTCGCATCGTTGCGCGCCTGCTGCCAAGTGAACGAGCCGGGAACAATCGAAAAGCGCCCGATCCCGAGTTCATAGCCGTCGCTCAAGCCATCGCTATCCGTATCGGTCAACGCCGGGTCAGTGCCGTAGAGCACCAACTCATCGTAAGCCGTGAGACCGTCGTTGTCTGCGTCTGACAGATCCTTCTCGAAATTGGCACCGACCGTCTTGTCAGCGTCCATCGTGATCGTTAAAGGATTTTCCGTGCCAGAAGCATCGCCAGTCCAGCCGGTGAAGATGTAGCCGAGGTTGGGGGTGGCGGTGAGGGTGGCTGGGGTGCCGAGATCATAGTTTCCCTGACCGGTGATGCTGCCGTTGGACGGGGTGGATTCGGCAAGGGCCCAGTAGCGGGTATCGACCGTCGCATCGCCACTGAGTCCTTTGCCAGCGGCGGCGGTGAGTTTGCCAGCTGAAAGCAAGGGCAAGACGCAAATTAACAAGCGGAAGGGAGTTTTCATGGTGGAGCTAAGATTCAATGCGGAAATAAAAGAGGATGAGGGCGAGGGAAGAGGAGTGGCAGCACAGCAGCACCGCCCGGGGCCTTCGAACCCGCCTCCGCGGGCCTACCAGCGCCGAGCGGCACCTCATGCGTTTTGTCGTCCGGGCTGGGCCGGGACGAGCAGGACGGTGGTCGGTTCAGTCCCTTGCTCAGAAGGCTGCCATTCGGCACCGAAGGTCTGAGCTGCGCACAACCCGGAACCCGATGTTGTTGTTCGAGTTCGTCGGGTCGTTGTTGTTGCGGTTCGCGACGCGGCAGTTGTTCGCGTTGTTGTTCCAACTGCCGCCCCGGTTCACCCGGTTCGTGCCCGATGACCACCGACCAGAATTGACCCAGAGCCCGACTGCGAAAGCCGTGAGAGCGGGCAGGAAGAAGAAAAGCCGTGGCTGCCGTCAGGCGGGCTTGAGTTTGATTCTCATTGAGGACACCATTCCTAGCGAGGCCTGTGAGCAGACGCAACCTGCGGACATAGCGCGTCTTACTGCGGCGAGCTAGGCGGACATGATCGGGGTAGATCCGGTATCCGAGGAAGTCCATGCCCCTGGCGCTGCGCTGTGGGCTGGGTGGATGCTTGAGCTGGAGCCCAAGCCTTTCCGAGAAAAGACATTCAATCTGTAAACCGAGCTGCGTAAGCACAACCTTATCCTCGGACCAACAAACAAAGTCATCCATGTAGCGGACATAGCCCGCCGTGCCACCATGTTGCTCACACAACCGATCCAGCGCACCGAGGTGAAAGTTTGCCAGATGCTGGCTGGTCAAGCTGCCGATCGGCAAACCGCGCCCTGCCTCGGCACGGTGGCCGCGCACGATCTGCTCAAACCAGTGAAGCAGATCGGGGTCTTTGAACACTCGCTCCAGCGCGCCCAGTAAGGGCCCATGTGGGATGGACTCGAAATACTTGCGCACATCCAATTTCAGATACCAGGGCCCGCGCCGTGCAGCCGTCACCGCCGCATCAATCGCGGCGAGAAGCCCCTTTCCCTTGCGACACGCGTAGCTGTGAAAAATCGATCGCCGATCGAAAAAAGGCTCACAAACATTCATCAGCGCGTGATGGAAGACCCGCTCCGGGAAGCGCGCTGCATGGATCGTCCGCTCCTTTGGATCATAAACCTTGAATACATGGAAGTGCCCAGTCTCAAAGCTACGGTCCAACAATTGTTCACGCATCCTCGTGAGCTCCCCGTCCAAAT
>JBILPN010000628.1:0-2665 GCA_044373865.1 Luteolibacter sp.
TAGCCGTCGCTCAAGCCATCGCCATCCGTATCGGTCAGCGCCGGGTCAGTGCCGTAGAGCCGCAACTCGTCATAAGCCGTGAGACCATCGCTGTCGGCGTCGGATGGATCCTGCTCGAAATTGGCACCGACCGTCTTGTCAGCGTCCATCGTGATCGACAGCGGATTTTCCGTGCCAGAAGCATCGCCAGTCCAGCCTGTGAAGATGTAGCCGAGGTTTGGGGTGGCGGTGAGGGTGGCTGGGGTGCCGGGTTCATAGTTTCCCTGACCGGTGATGCCGCCGTTGGACGGGGTAGATTCGGCAAGGGCCCAGTAGCGGGTATCGACCAAGGAATCGGTTGATGCCGCTATCATGGGCTGTTGCACACTGCGCACGACTCGGAACCCGCTGTAGTTGTAAAAGTAAGCCGGGTCGAGGTAGTAGCCGCGGTATGCGACGCGGCAGTTGCCCGCGTCGTCATACCAACCGCCGCCCCTGAGCATCCGGTAGGATCCCGAACCATCCGGATCATCGAAACACCATTCCCACACATTCCCGCTCATGTCCCACAGCCCAAGCTCGTTGGCCGTGACACCGAGAGGCAAACTGAGAGCCAAGGCGTTGACGATGTCAAAGCTAATGGCTCTGAGCGAATAACCTTTGCCCGTATCTCCGCTCGTGGCAGCACCGAAATTGGCAGCCTCAGCCGAACCAAGAAGTAAGCCGCTGGTGGATAGATCCCAAGTGCCTCCGGCGGTGGTCACCGCATTGGTCACACTGACCGCTGGGGAAGAGCTAGTGGCGCGCTGGGTGGGATTTCCCGTGGATTTCACCCAGTCCATCGAGGTGATCTTGAGTTTGGTCCCTGCGGGAACTGTGCCTGCGGTGAATCGGATCGATTCGGTCCCGTTGTTGTCGATGCGGTATTGCCCCCCCCCAGGCACCCCGAGCATGCCGCCAGTGCTGGCGCCTTCAAACACGTCGGTGAGACGCAGATCGCTGGTTGATGTGCCGGTTCCGATGCCAGCCATCGTCATGGTAAACGTGGTGCCGAAAGCGCCCGCGTGGCTGATCGTGCCGACCGCACCGTCCCATGCGTTGACTGCGTTGACGGTCGCGGTGGCGGTTTTGCTAGTGCTAGCGTCCAACGTCACATTGCCGGAGCCATCAACAGTAAACGCGAGCGTGACGGTGCCAAGACTTGTGCCGGCGGTATTGAGAAGCCCGGTATTTTTAAATTCCACTTTCACTTGCGCGTGAAGCGGCGCGGCGGCGTTGGCCTGCTTCGTCGCCACGTCTTTGGTGCTGCCCCCGCTATTCGACGAATACCACGCCACCTCGTTAATGTCGTTACTGCCACTGTATTCATAGCCATTGGTTTTCACCCCACCTCGTGCGGCGAACTCCCACTCTTTCTCGCTCGGCAGGCGGTAGCCGTTGGCCGTTGCATCGACGCTTGGCACCGAATCACCGCTGCGATAGACGGCCGGGCCCACCTTGTAAACCGGGCTCAAACCCTCTTTTTCGCTGCGGGCATTGCACCATTTCAGCGTTTGATACCAACTCACGTCAGTCACCGGTCGGTTTGCCCCCCCGCCAGCTCCCACGCTGCCAATGTCATAGCCATTCGCCGCAGCCCAGGTTCGGACGGCCTGAAATTCAGCCCAAGTGACCTCGGTCTTGCCCATGTAGAAAGCAGCCACGCTCTGAGCACCCGCCCATGAGTCTTCGGGCAAGACCCCTGCCTCTACCCGTGCGAACCCTTCGGGCACAGGATCTACTCCATCATCCGCCGTGACCTCGTAGCGCATGGTGCTGCTGTAATTTCCCAGCCAATCCGCACCCGCGTTCCAGGTGATCACCTTGCCCGCGCCGACCGCGACCTCCGCGCCCACCGCACCGCTGAGAGTCGTGACTGGAACACTGTAAGTCGCGCCGGAGTCCGCCGAAATTCTCAGGCTTATTGTCACCGTTGGCGTGTCCGCCGTGACATCGTAGCTGATGTCCACCAGCTTGCTGCCCGCTCTTTGAACTCCGTTCACATTGGAAACCACTGGGTCAGCCGCAAAGAGTGAGGAGGACAGCCCGACCGCGAGGGCAAGCGCGGCGATCCAGCGGAACGTCGATGGGAGTGGTGTCGATTTCATGAGTGAGTGGGAGATCGTTTGCATGCGATGGATTTGCACTTTGCGGAAAATCCGCTGACGGGGCTGGAGGCGAAAGAACTGGAAGCAGCTGCGTAGGTAAAACACCTACGCCGACAACTCGCCACGATCGACCCGCGAACCGTGACTGAGAATTCATGCAACTGCTTTACCTGATGCGGACCATGGCCGGAACAACTCATCTGTCAACGTAGAAGTTAGGTTACCTATCTAATTTATCAGATAGATGCCAGTCGATTTATGTCAGAATGGGTGATTCTGAACAAGCGTTTGGCGTGCTCGCAACTCCATGACTGTGAGAAGGAAATCGATTTACGAGCTTGAGATCACGGCACTGAAGGAGGAGGCGATGACGAAGGTCGGGATCGTGAGCCTGCTGTCCCACAGTTGACCTAAAAAAGAGCGCTACCCTGATCCGCCGCCAGGTTCGCCCTCCCGTCAATCCCCGGTGGGACTGGCGGGAGGGCTGCTGCGGATCGCCTGATGGCAATCCGAAATTCAGGCGGCGATGGCGGGTGCGG
>JBILPN010000629.1:0-2661 GCA_044373865.1 Luteolibacter sp.
GCGGAGTTTGAGTTCCCGGCAATTTTCCACGACACGTCCCTCCATCTCGCAACTCGGCGCCGCCGCACGGCCTACGAACTCAAACTCCGCAACTCGACATGGCCTGTCGCACTCTCAAGATCTTGAATCAAGCTGCGAACTTGCGCCAACTCAGCTTGCAAGGTCTTGGCCTCCGGGTGCACTCGCAACTCACTTTCAAGCTGACGCAAGCGCGGCAGCATCGGCTTGGCCGCCGCTCCATACTTCGCTAAACTTTTCAAACAACGCGGAATCCGCCGCCCCTTGCCCCAACGGTCGATCTCCATCACCTGAAAACAAAGCTCCATGCCCTCCCGGATCCGGTGCTTGGCAAACAACTCCAAACCACTCAAGCGGATTTCTGACGCAAACATCTCTCCGCTCGGCGCAGGCTTGCGAATGGACTCATGGATCGCTGGCAGAAGTGGCGCAATCTCGTCATAGCTCAATTGTTGATAGATCCCGCCCAGCTCCCCGCGTGCCCGGCCGTCTTGGTTCAAAAGCCCGGCGGAAATCGCCTTGCGCAACTGGACGCGGTCCACACCACGCAACGACTTTTTTAACAATTTCCCAAACACGGCAAAGCAAAGATAGCGCTGCTCCATGCCGCGCGGATCGTCCTTGGAGGGGGCCATGGCCAAGCGCTCCAACAAGTCGGGAACAGCAGGCATGGCCGGCTCACCCATGGCGGACAAGGCGTTGGCAGCGCTAACCCGCAACCACAGATCCTCATGCCGCAGAAGCTGGCGCAGCTCCGGAACAGCCTCAGCCGCATCCCCACCGCACTCGGCTAGCGCTTGGCACGCGCCATAACGGACAGCTAACACTGGATTTTCTAACATTCTAAGCAGTGCGGCGATGGGCTTGGACTCACGACGGGCAAGCGCCATGGCGGCTCGCTCACGAACCACGGGCGACCAACTGCCTAGCCGCAAGAGAAGCTCGGCCTCGCCGCGCCGATCATCGCTGCCCTTGCGATCTTTGTTGCTCCAGCCGCGGCCGTCGGCGATCACCGCTTGCGCCGCAGCGGCAGTCAGTGGCGGCTGCACACTTGGCCGCTTGCCTGTTAGCCGGATTTTCTGCAAGGGCATGGCATAGGCTAACAAGTATGCGCCGCTGCTGTCCCAGTCTGGATAGCTATCCTTGCGCCGATCCGGCGGACCTTGGTGGAGGAAGCTGCCATCCCACCGCCGCGCAAGGTCGAAATACCAGGCTCCGAACTCAGCCATCCACGCCCCTGTGGCTTGCGGACCGGACCGCGACACGCCCGGCAAGGCCCACAGAATGTTGAAGAAATTTCCGGTGTGCCCGCCATCTCGCTCGGCTCCATGCGAGGCAAGGCTCATCCGCGAAAAAAACGCGGTGGCCGGCACATCTCCCAATCCGTCAAACAACACCGCCGCCATTCCACACTTGCCGTTGTCCTCGTGGGTCTGGGTCCATGGATGATGGTCACCATACGGAATCGCGCCCTTCCCAAGGTAGAATCGCGTCAAACGGCTGCTCAGGTGGATGGCGCGGTCGATCGCCGGGTCCTTGACGCCAGCGTCGCGTGCCACGAGCAAGGCGAAGGTCAGTGGCACACCCGGCGCATTCATCATGCCGTAACCGCTCAACCTTCCATCTGGCTCTGCAAATTTGTGCCCCCACGAACCCACCGCACTCTGGCCTTTGGCGGCCTCCAAGGCCAGCCGTCTTAAACCCACCATCACGGACTCGTCGCCCGTCGCCATGACATACTCCGACAGCAGCAAGATGACATAGCTATAATACCAGGACTGCATGCCGGTGGCGGAAAAATCCGCCGCCCATCGCGCTTCTCTCCGCACGAGCGGAATGTATTCAGACTCGCCACTCGCTAACAGAGCAAGCGCGTTGAGCGACCGGGTGATGGGGTTTTGCTTGTAAGATGCCTTTCCCATCCGGCCGGCAAGCGCCTTGCAGCCCTGCTGCAAAATCCGCGAGGACTTGCCACAGGCATACGGTGCCGTCGCGCTGTAGCTGCCCAAAACTGGAATTTGAACCACCAATTCTTCGGTCTTGCCGCCTCGCCAACGCTGCAAATGAAGCTTTCCCCCACCCTCCTCGGACTCGGCAAGCGTAAGCGCCCGACCAAACTCGGTCCGGGGATCAAACGAAAACGGCTTACCCCCAAGCCCAAGAATCACATCGCCAGTGGCCAAAATCCCATCTGCTGGCGAACCTTTATCAACACGCGTGATCGCAATTTGCCGGGCATCACTCGTCACCATCTGATCGCTGTAAATCCACCCACGCGCACCTGTCGCTCCCAAGGTCCAATCATGGACCGCAGCATCGGGAATTCGCCCGCCCTTGGTAAAGTCGGGAATCTCGAAGCGGTCGGCACCCGTCGCCGCCATGACTGGACTCACGAATAAGAAAGCAAGGGCAATGAACCTTGAAGATCGGGCGGTCAATTTCATCAGATAGGTTTTGATATAGATTCAATAAGGAATGGATCGTTTGCTCCAAGTTCTCCAACAGCTTTTCACTCGGCGGCGAGCAAGGATTTTATCGCGCTGCCCATGCTAGTTCCGATGAGGTAGTAAGTTTCTGCATTTGAATTCCAATGGTATCCCTGCCCACTGGGCGACTCATCTTGCTTGCGCCAAAATTTCTGCG
>JBILPN010000630.1:0-2656 GCA_044373865.1 Luteolibacter sp.
CCTCCGCAACGACAGCTTCGCCTCGATCATCGCGCCTGAAGACGGGGACTACCGGATCCTCATCCACGAGGCGGCCTACGAGGGGAATGAAAATTGCCAATACCGCCTGCACATCGGCAGTTTCCCACGCCCGAAAGCCGTCTTCCCCAGCGGCGGAAAACCCGGCGAGGTGGTGGAGTTCACGTTCGTCGGCGACCCAGCGGGGCCGATTCAACAAAGCATCACCCTGCCCGCCCAAGCGGCCGCGCGCTTCGCGATTTTTCCCCAACAGGACGGGCTTTCCTCGCCCTCGCCGCACTGGATCACCGTCTCGCCCCTCGAACATTTTCGGGAAGTCCCACCAAACCATGAACGGCGCCTCGCGACTCGCGCCCCCACCACACCCTGCGCGATTCACGGCGTGCTCGATGGAGACTCGCCTGCAGATTGGTTCGTTTTCCCGGCGAAAAAAGGCCAGGAATTCGTCATCCGCGTGCTCGCCCGCAGCCACCGCTCGCCCCTGGATTCAGTCCTCTCGATCCACCAAGCCGACGGCAAGTCGCTCGCCGCCAATGACGACCAAGGCTCGCCCGACAGCACACTCGCTTGGACCTGCCCGGCGGATGCGGACTACCACTTGCAACTCCGGGACCAGCTGGCACGCACCGGCCCGGACTTTTCCTACCGCCTTGAAATCACGGAAAAATCCCGCGCCCTCGCCGCCACTTTGCCCACCGTCGAGCGCGTCAACACTCAGAAATGGAAAACGTTCCCGGTGCCGCGCGGGAATCGCTACGCGGCGCTCATCAATCTCACCCGGGAAAATCTTTCCTGCGAGGCCACTTTTTCCGCGGCCTCCCTCCCCGCTGGCGTCACGCTCCACTGCCCACCGATCGCCAAGGCAGCCAACGCTTTTCCCATCGTCCTGGAAGCCGCGCCGGACGCGCCGATCGCTGGCGGGCTTCACGAGTTTTTGATCCGCTCAGCTGGCGATGCCCCAGCCCTCACCGGCCAACTGACCGACACGATCCACCACATCGACATCAACAACCAAGGCCCTTATCACTCGGCCAGCTTCGACCGGATCGCCACGGCGGTCACCTCGGAGGCTCCTTTCAAAATCGAGCTCGCCGCCTCGCCGGTGCCAATCGTGAAAAATGGCACGCTCGCCCTGAAAGTCACCGCAGCTCGCCAGCCAGGCTACACCGAGAAAATCACCGTCCGCTCGCTGTGGAATCCCCCCGGGATCAGCGGCCCGGTCAACATCGAGATTCCCGCAAATGCCTCGGAGGCGCTCTATGAATTCCATGCCAGCGCCGACGCCGCCCCTGGCACTTGGCAACTCTGCGTCCTCGCCGAGGCAGCCACTCCTGAGGGGCCAGTCTTGGTTTCTTCGGCGCTCACCCCGCTCGAAGTCGCGGAGCCTTTCGTCGCGATCACCCTCGATCTCGCGGCCACGGAACAGGGGAAACCAACGGTCATGGCGGGGAAAATCGAAATTCTCCAGCCCTTCGACGCCTCGGCCAGCGTGGAGTTGATCGGGCTCCCTCACGGTGCTTCTTGCCCGCCTCAAACGTTCACCAAAGACCAAACGGAACTGAATTTCCCAATCTCACTCAGCCCGGACGCGGCGATCGGCAAGCACAATGGCGTTTTCTGCAGGGTCAAAGTCCCGCAACACGGCGCGGAAATCCTCCACCAAACGGCCATGGGCAGCACGCTCCGGATCGACGCGCCAAGCCAAAACACCGCCGCAAGTCCAAGCCCCACCGCCAAGCCTGCCACCCCGAATCCCGCCCCCGCAACCAAGCCGCTCTCTCGCCTCGAACAACTCCGCCAACTCGCGAAATAAGAGCCATCAATTCCGCTCATCCCGGACTTGGATGCAATTGCTAGCAAGTCGGCCGCGATTCGCCGCCGTGGCATGCCCGGTGCTCATCGATTCTCAAATCGAGGCACACCATGGTAAATTTCGAAAACTCAGGCTTCAGCGAGGATCAAACTTCCTACCTCTCCGGATTCGTCTCCGGCGTTCTCCAATCCCGTGAACTTGCCTTCCTCGGCCAAGACGCGGAGCACCGCTTCACTCACGTCCCCGCAGAAGCCGTCGCGATGGTCCACCAAACTCCTGTGGAGGATCTCTGCCGCGAGGAGCAAATCAAACACGAACAAAATGGCCTGGATTGCTACGACAGCATCCTTTCCAACGCCGCATCCAACAGCTTCCCCACCGCTGGCGATGTCTTCCGCTACAAGTTCCACGGGCTGTTTTTTGTCACGCCCGCTCAGGAAAGCCTGATGCTGCGCTGCCGCATCGCTGGTGGCGCACTCTCTTCCCACCAGTTCCGCGGCCTCGCGGAAATCGCTGCGGACTGGGGCCCCGGACACACGGACCTCACCACTCGCGCGAACCTCCAAATCCGGGAAATCATGCCTAAAAACTGCCCGGATGTCCTCATGAAACTCTGCGATCTCGGGCTGACCTCGCAAGGCGCCGGGGCCGACAATATCCGCAACATCACAGCGACTCCAACCTCGGGCTTCGACCCTCACGAGTTGATCGATGTGCTGCCTTACGCCCGCGCAATCCATCATTATATCTTGAAAAACCGCGATCTCTTCGGCCTGCCCCGCAAGTTTAACATCGCCTACGATTCGGGCGGAACCGTCTCGGTCT
>JBILPN010000632.1:0-2654 GCA_044373865.1 Luteolibacter sp.
TAAAAATGCAGGGACATAGCCGGGGACTTCTTTCATTTTCTCGGTCAGCTCGGCTTTGAGTTTTTCCATCGTCATGCCCTCGCGCCACGCCGGATTGCGCTTCACTCCAAATAGTCCGTTAGGTAGGTATTCCGGCTTGAGCATGATGGTGGTTTCCAACATCTCGGGCGGCGCGGGATCAGTGGCGGTTTCAAAACGGCCGAGTTTGCCCGCGACAATCTCCACTTCAGGAGTCGCGGCAATGATCTGATCCTGCCACGACATCACTCGCTGGATTTCCTTGAAGCCAGTCTTCGGCATCAGCACCGGCATGTGCAGCAGACTGCCCTCGTTGAGCGGCGGCATGAATTCCTTGCCAAAGCCTGACAACAACTCTGCCGTGCGCTCGAATCCAGCGTCCGCGAGTTGTTTGGTGGTGGCGCGTGGCAGACCGAAAGCGAGCAACATGCAGAATGCTAACAATACCACCGCCGCGCTGACAACGGTCTTGCGATGATCCAACGCCCATGAAAGCGCCGGCTCGTAAATGCGCATCAGGAAGCTCATCACGATGTTGCGCTCTTCTGCATGATAGGGACCGCGAACAAGGAAAGAACATAGAACCGGAACGAGGGTGACACCTAACAAAGTCGCTCCAAGCACCGCGAAGGTCTTGGTGAAGGCCAGTGGATGGAATAATTTTCCTTCCTGACCGGTGAGCGCGAACACCGGGAGGAAGGCGAGCAGAATAATGCCCATCGCAAAAAAGATCGGCCGCCCAACCTGTTGAGACGCGGTGAGCGTCGTCTGCCAGCGCTCGACCGCGGTGAGCGGGCGGCCTTTTTCCTTCTCCTCAGTCTCGCAGTGGCGGATGACATTTTCTGTCACCACAATGGCTGCGTCCACCAGCACGCCGATGGCAATGGCAATGCCTGTGAGCGACATGATGTTGCTGGTGATTCCGAATTCTTTCATCAACAAAAAGGAGACGAGAATCGAAATCGGCAGTGGCAGCGTGACGATAAGAATGCTGCGGAAGTGCCACAGAAAAATGATGTGAGCCAGCGTGACCAGAATGATTTCCTCAACAAGCGCATGCTTGAGCGTGTCGATGGTGCGGTCGATCAGTTCGCTGCGGTCATAGAATGGACGGAGCGTGACTCCCGGTGGAAGGCTGGCGGCAATCTCGTCAATCTTCAATTTCACCCGCTCGATGACGGCCTTGGCATTCTCACCCGTCCGCATGACGACTGTGCCGCCGACGGCTTCGCGCCCATTCAGATCAAGCGCGCCACGGCGGAAGTCACCGCCGATTTGGATGCTTGCGATATTTTTCAGATAGATCGGCGTGCCGTTCACGGCCTTGACGGTGACAAGTTCGAGATCCTCAATCCCGGTAATCAAACCGATGCCACGAAGGACGAATTCCGCGCCGTTTTCCTCAACGGTTTTTCCTCCAACATTAAGATTGGCATTCTGCACGGCAGTCATCACTTCCATCAAGGTGATGTTGGCTGCCCGCATCTTTGTGGACGAAAGCTCGACTTGATACTGCTTCACAAACCCGCCAATGCTGGCGACTTCAGCCACGCCCTGCACGCTTGCCAGATCGTATCTGATTTTCCAATCCTGAAGCGAGCGGAGTTCGGCCAGGTCATAACCGCCTTCCGGTGACTTCGCTGGATCGACGTGCAGATAGTATTGATAAACCCACCCGAGACCGGATGCGTCAGGACCTAACTGCGGTGTCACCCCATCCGGCATTTGCCCTTGGAGGAAATTCAAGCGTTCCAGAACCCGGGCGCGGGCGAAGTAGGTATCCACCTTGTCCTCGAAAATGATGGTGGCGAGTGAGAAACCAAACATGGATGTCGCACGGACCTCCTTCACACCAGCGAGTCCCTGCAAACCGGTGGAAAGCGGGAAGGTCACCTGGTCTTCCACTTCCTGCGGGCTGCGGCCCATCCAGTCGGCATAAACCAGCACTTGGTTTTCCGTGAGATCCGGGATGGCGTCCACTGGGGTGAGGCGAACGGCCCGGATACCTAACACGACTAGCAGAAGCGCCCCGCAAAGAACGAGGAACCGGTTTTTCAGGCTCCATTCAATGACTTTTTCAATCATGGTTTGATCTCCTTTCCGCATTCGAGCATTGCACTGCCGAAAAACGGGTTGCCCATGCCGCGACCACCGATCTGAATCCAACGGGCTTTTTTCGGAGCGCCAGGAATGCCTTCGTCCACCATCGGGCATTCGTAAATTTCGAATGCGGGAGTCTGTCCGGCTTTGCGCAAGGGTTCGAGCACGGCGGTGGCGGCGACGGAGAATTTATGAAATGCAATGCGTGCAGCTTTGAGTTCAGCATAGCCGTGGAAGTGGCGGCTTGCGTCAAGTTCATCAAGATTCTCCACGCTCGGGCGGAGAAGTTGGATCATGCCACCGGTGATGTTCATCGCGGGTTCGCTGGCGGTGTTAAATTTCGCCAGATCATCTGCTGCGAGCGCGGCGGCCATCGCATCGGCGACTTTGAGGAAGTCAGCGATGGATTTCTTTTGCGCTTCGCTGAGCGCCACAAGCGGCGCTGCGACCGGCACGGTTTCTGGCGGACTCATGAAGGCACGATTCATTTCTGCTTGGCCGTCAATGAGCAAGTTGCCATTGGTGACAACGGCGTC
>JBILPN010000631.1:0-2654 GCA_044373865.1 Luteolibacter sp.
GCGACTGGGAGGGACTTCGAGGTGGAGCTTGTCGGTGCAGATGGAGAGGCCGGCGGCGTCGCCTTGGTTGACAAGAAGGTATGCGAGAGATGCGGCGATGCGGCGTGCGAACTGGATTTTCGAATCGTCGGCGCCGGAGAAATTCATGGAGCCAGAAGCATCCACGACGAAGTAGGCGCGAAGGTTGGTGTCTGCCTCGAACTCCTTGATGTAGAATCGGTCAGAGCGCGCGAAGGCCTTCCAGTCAAGGCGGCGTGTGTCATCGCCGGGAACGTATTTTCGATATTCAGCGAACTCCACGGAGGATCCGCGGTGAGGAGAGCGGTGTTTGCCGGCGACGTTGCCCATCATCGGCACGCGCGACTCGATGGGTAGCGAGGCGAGCCGTGAGAGAAGGGTTTTGTCGATGAAAGAATGGCTCATAACGAAAGAGGAATCACGAGGCCGGAAGGATGAGTGCGGGTGGCAGGAGCTGGAGGCTGAGAGGGATTTCGTGGGCGTTTTTGGAAAGGTGCGGGTCGCGTTTCCAGAGTTGGAGACCTTGAGATCCGAGATTGGGGTTCACAGAGGCGGGGAATTTCATCACTTCGTTGAAATTGTGAAACTCCGGCTAATCTTCGCGCATTTCCTGGATGAGGCGTGCGACGATTTTTTTGGAGGTCATGCCTTGAGATTCTGCGGAGAAATTGGTGATGACGCGATGGGTTAGGACTGAGGATGCGATGGCTTCGAGGTCTTCGAGCGAGGCCATGTAGGCGCCGCGGAGGGCCGCGCGGGATTTTGCGCCGAGGATGAGGTATTGCACGGCGCGCGGGCCAGCCCCCCAGCCGACCGTGTCTTTGATCCATTGTGGGGATTCAGGTTCGCCGGGGCGGGTTTTGCGGACGATTCGCACGGCGTAGTCGTAGAGATGTTCGGGGACAGGGACGCGGCGAACGAGTTGCTGGAAGGCGATGACTTTTTCAGCGTCAAGGAGTTGCACGAGTTTCTCGCGGATGGCTCCGGTGGTGGCCCGTGCAATTTCCTTTTCCTCGGAAGCGGAGGGGTAGCCGACTTCGATGAGGAACATGAAGCGGTCAAGTTGGGCTTCAGGGAGAGGGTAGGTGCCTTCCTGTTCGATGGGATTTTGTGTGGCGAGGACGAAAAATGGTGCTTGAAGGGTGTAGGTGTTGCCGAGGACGGTGACTTTATTTTCCTGCATGGCCTCGAGCATGGCCGACTGGGTTTTTGCTGGCGCGCGGTTGATTTCGTCAGCGAGGACGATGTTTGCGAAGACCGGGCCTTTGACGAATTGGAACTCGCGCCGGCCGCCCATGCCAGATTCCTGAATGATGTCAGTGCCAGTGATGTCGGCGGGCATGAGGTCTGGGGTGAACTGAATGCGGTTGAATGAGAGGTCGAAAGTTTGTGCCACGGAGGAGACGAGCAGGGTTTTCGCGAGGCCGGGGACGCCCATCAGCAAGGCGTGGCCGCGTGCGAAAAGGCAGATCGCGAGTTGCTCGATCACTTGTTCTTGGCCGACGATGGCCTTGGCGAGCTCGGCGCGGAAGGCTTGGTAGGTCGCTCCGAGTTCGTTGATCGCGGCGACGTCGTCAGGTGGCAGTTGGGAATGGGTGTCGGATTGGATTTCCATGAATGGGGTGCAATTGCAGGTGAAGCTAAGATCCGGTGCAGGTTTGTCCAGAAGGGAACTTGCGCAATGCTGGACACGAGATTTTGCGCAGGACGAGGGCGCGAGGAAATTGAGGGTGAGTGGATTGCTTAAGGATTCGAGAGTTTCCCATGTCGGGTTGGGCGCGGCGAATGGTTTCGCGGAGTGGTTGGCGGGGGAGGAGTTGGTATGGTTTCTCGTGAGATCTTGCTTTGCTATTGGCGCGTGCAAGTTTATCACGTAAAGTTCCGAAGCATGAAACGTTGTTTTCTCCCGTTGATTTTTTCGGTGATGGTCGCCTTGCCCGCTGTCGCGGATTTTGCTGCGCTGGTGGAAAAGGGGGATGCGCATGACAAAAGATATCAGACTTCGCAGGCCCTCACCTTCTACTTGCCGGCAGAAAAGCTGAATCCTGACAATCCGGAATTGTTGGTAAAAATCGCGAGGCAATATGCATTCCGCATGAGTGAGTTGACGACGAAAGAGGAGAAAATTCAGTCGGGGCGCACGGCGCTCAAGTATGCGGAGCGCGCGGTCTCGCTGGCACCGGATCGCTGCGATCCGCATTTGAGCATTGCCATCTGCTGGGGAAAATTGACCCCCTTGCTTGGGAATCGAGAGAAAGTTGCAGCATCGCGGAAGATTAAAGTTTCTGCTGAACAAGCCGTGAAGCTGGACCCCGGAAATGACTATGCATGGCACCTCTTGGGGCGTTGGCATCAAGCTTTGGCGAACATGGGTGGGACGACGCGTGCGCTTGCGAAGTTAATCTATGGCGAGCTGCCCGCAGCGTCTAATGAACAGGCGATTGCTTGTTTTAAAAAAGCCATGGCCATCAATCCCAAGCGTTTGGTGCATGTTGTTGAGTTAGGCCGCACCTATGCGATGCTCGGGCAGGTGGAGCAGGCCAAAAAACTGATTCAACAAGGACTCACAATGCCAAACTTAGAGAAAGACGACCCTGAAACGAAGCTCCGTGGCAAGGCGACGCTGGAGGATCTGT